>WRJW01000051.1 GCA_009778375.1 Bacteroidota bacterium | reverse complement strand
ATAAAAAAAGAGCGGACATGTCCGCTCTTTTTTTATCAGCAAGTATCCGTTATGTCACGCTTCTGCACTGCGTTCATTGGCAACGGCTACATTGATGGTTCTGCCCATATGGTCTGAGCCGTTAAGCGCCTGAATGGCCGCTTGACCCTCCTCTTCATTGGGCATTTCCACAAATCCGTATCCTCTGGAACGGCGAGAATCGCGGTTAATAATGATCCGGGCAGAAGCAACTTCTCCGAAAGGGATAAAGAGATCTTGAAGATCCTCTTTTTTAGCCTTGAAACTAAGGCTGGAAACAAAGATGTTCATAGAACAGGTTTTTGGTTAAGATTTGATGTGGTATATCTAAGTCTTAGCAAAGGTAAGCATAATCCTGAATACGCCAAATTTATTTCAGGCGCCCAAGCTTGAACCATCAAAACAATGGGTGCAAACTTGGTGTTTTTTTAGGCCAATAGCTGTAATCAATACCTCAACCGGATTAAAAGAGAGTGAATTAACTTTTAGGGTTTCGGCAATTTTATCCACCATTTTTTGGTATTGATTGCTGTATGCAGTCGCGTATAGGGCTAAGTTTTCTCTTTGTGCTCCTTCTAATTCGTGGATAACCCTACGGGTAATCAATTCCGATTCCGATTGGGAGGCGGTAAAATTAAGGAAGGGGCAGGCGTAGATCAAGGGGGGGCAGCTGATGCGGATATGAACTTCCCGGGTGCCGTATTCAAAAAAACGTTTGGCATTATCCATGAGTTGGGTACCGCGAACAATGGAATCGTCGCAAAAAGCAACTTTTTTTCCTTTAAGGAGGCCTTGGTTGGGAATCAATTTCATCTGAGAAATCAACGCCCTGACATTTTGGTTGGAGGGCATAAAACTGCGAGGCCAAGTGGGAGTGTATTTGACCACCGCACTTCGGTACGGGATATTTTTTCCCTGAGCATAACCGATCGCCATACAGGTTCCCGAATCGGGAATACCCGATACGCACTCTATAGGGGTATTATCGTGCTGTCCCATAGCCACGCCGCAACGGTGGCGGACATCGTCAACATTGATCCCTTCGTAACAACTGGAGGGATAGCCGTAATAGATCCACAGGAAAGAACATATTTGCAACTTATCTCCCGACTGCAACAGACAGGTATGGGTGTCCGGAGTAATCAGCATGGCTTCTCCCGGGCCAAAATAGTGTTCTAAGTTATAACCGAGGTTGGGGAAACTGCACGTTTCCAAAGCAACGGCATAAGCGCCTTGTTTTTTTCCAAGTACCACAGGTGTGCGCCCGTATCGATCTCGGGCGGCAATTATTCCTTCTTTGGTGAGGATCAGCATAGAGCAGGAACCTTGAATCCGTTCTTGCGCGTAGCGGATACCATGGGCAAAACTCTCTTTTTCGGTAATCAGTTGGGCCACTAATTCGGTTGGGTTAAAGGAACCGGAACTAAGCTCATTAAAATTTTTACCCTTGGCCATCAACTCGGCTGCCAATTCTTTAAGGTTGTTGATGCGGGCCACCGTAACGATGGCAAAAACGCCCAAGTGCGAATGAATGGTAATCGGCTGGGCGTCGGTGTCGCTGATCACGCCTATGCCTGCATGGCCTTCAAACTCGCGAAGGTCTTCTTCAAATTTATTTCTAAAATGGGAGTTTTCTATGTTATGGATGGATCGGGTAAAAGATCCGTCCGGGTTAATACAAGCTATTCCGCCCCGTTTTGTACCTAAATGAGAATGATAATCAGTTCCATAAAATAAATCAGTGGCGCAATTTGCTTTGGCAGCTACGCCGAAAAAACCTCCCATAGTGTTCAAATGAATAAAACGCGGGCAAAGATACTACAATAAATGATCAATCCACCTAACACCCCGATTCATGATTAAGGTGCAGCACTCCATGACCCATAACAGTAAACGACCAATCACAGGCATTTGTCCTAATGCTAACCAAACGCATAAAAGGTAGAGAATGACTCCTGTAAGAGGTATGACCAATAGATTGGTAATCAAAAAAAGGTATGGAAAAGTCCCAAAATAATAGTAGGCAAGGGGAGCCGTTCCGATTTGGGCAGCTGTAGAAGTGGAAATTAATGACCATAAGTAGTTTACCGATTTTGTTTTGGGATGTAAAATGCCGTGTAAGGGTGGTTTGAGGATGAGTATGGCCAATACAGCGCAAAAAGAGAGTTGGAATCCGATGTCAAAAACTGCGGCAGGATTGAGGATGCATATAATTAAAGCAGTAGCAAACAGGGTTTGCAAGGAGTGTACAGGGCGTCTCAGGAGTTTTCCGGAGGTGGCAAGGGCTACCATGAGTAGCGCACGGGTAACAGAAGGAGTAAATCGGGCTAAAGCAGCAAAGAGCGTCAGGGCGCTTAACGCCAAAAGCAGTTTAACCATCTGTTGCCCTCTACTGTTTTTCGGAATAAATAAATTGCAAAAGATCAAAATAATAGCGTAGATGATGCCTACATGTAAACCTGATACGGCCAATACGTGGCTGGCACCTGCTCCGGCGTATGCGCTTTTAAGCTCTGGGTCAAAGGCCTCTTTGTGGCCGATACTCAGGCCGGCCAACAAGGCAAAGGAATCGGGATCACGGATGTTTGTTTGGAGGCGGTGAAGCAGTTTTTGACCCCATCGGGCTGAAAAAGAGGGCCGTATAGGGGTAAAAGAGAAAGGTGAGGAGCGGCTTAAGAAGATAGACGGGGGCAAAAAACTTCCGGTGCTTCCCAAGGTTTGGATATTGATTTTGGAAAAGGTCAGCAGGGTAGATCCGGGTTGCAAATTGTGGTTAAAGTTGTCTATAGGGATATATATGAATGAATGATGATTGCATAGATGTGTTTCTTCTTTTTGACGGTAAGACACTAATCGACTCTTTATCCGCATGAATCGTTGGCTTTTGGTAGGCGCAACAGCCTCTACCACACCGTAAAAAAGAGCCGGATCCTCCTCATTGGGGAGTTTTGCAAGGTTATTTTGGTCTTGATAACTCCAGGCGCCTGCAAAAAAAAGTGTAGACAGGGCCAGCGCATAGCACCTTCGCGGAGCGTTTAACAGGGTATATCTCGGCAGGAGGTAGCAACATAAAAACAGAGAGGTACAAATTACGATGATCCACAAGAGCAGGGAGGAACCATAGAGGTAAAAGAAAGGAGGTAAAACGTTGCAGGTATGCAGGGTGTGCATCCATAGAATACCTGCTAAATAACCGATCGCCGGAAGTGCAATCGGGGCCTGAACCCTGAATTTGGGGGTGTTTTGTTCGCTACTCATCGCTCGCCTCGT
>WRJW01000050.1 GCA_009778375.1 Bacteroidota bacterium | reverse complement strand
GTTCAACGGCAGGCGCTTTTGGTACCGGAACAGAGGCAACTTCCGGCGCTGCTTCTTCTCTGAATGGTTTGCCTCCCCCTCTGCGCGAGCGCATTCTGGTGTGGAGCGTGGTTTCTTCTTTTTCGGACGGGCCAACTTCGGGTCCCTCTTTCTCTTTTTCTAATTTACGTTCGCTTAGTCCTTCCTGAACGGCAGTGCAAAGGATGTTTAAAATCAATGCAATAGATTTAGCCGCATCGTCGTTTGCCGGTATCACAAAATCAATGGGAGTGGGATCGCAACATGTATCAACCATTGCGATTACCGGAATATTTAAACGGACGGCTTCTTTAACAGCGTTCATCTCTTTTTGCACGTCTACCACAAAAAGGGCGGCAGGCAGGCGGTTGAGGTCGGCAATGGAGCCAAGATTTTTTTCTAATTTGGCGCGCTGACGGGTAATTTGCAGCCGTTCGCGTTTGGCCAACGTTTCAAAGGTGCCATCGGTCATCATCTTGTCGATGGTATTCATTTTTTTAACGGCTTTGCGGATGGTGGGAAAGTTGGTTAACATTCCACCCGGCCAGCGCTCCGTCACGTAAGGCATTCCTACCGATTTAGCTACATCGGCCACAATGTCTTTGGCTTGTTTTTTGGTAGCCACAAACAAAATCTTGCGCGACGAATGGGCAAGTTGTTTCATTACGTTGGCGGCTTCTTCTATTTTAAAAACGGTTTTGTGCAGATCAATAATATGAATCCCGTTCTTCTCCATAAAGATATAGGGAGCCATTTTGGGGTTCCATTTACGTTTTAAGTGTCCAAAATGGACGCCTGCATCAAGTAATTCCTGGAAATTGGTTCTGGGCATTTTTTTAAAGGTGATAATAATGATTAATAACTCTTTTCATCAACCTCAAGGTAACGGCCGGGCCGGTCCCGAGGTTTTCCGCAGCAAGGCAATCAACGGGTAATAAACGCAATGTTAGTCCTGTTACATTTAAACCTGTGCTGTACATAATTTTCAAACAGTTGATGTTAACGTTTACTAAATTGAAAGCGTTTGCGTGCTCCGGGTTGTCCCGGTTTTTTCCTCTCTACCTGGCGGGCGTCGCGGGTAAGTAGGCCGTTTGACTTTAGCACCGGACGATAAGCCTCGCTGTTTGCTTTGCACAAGGCGCGGGCAATACCCAGACGCAGGGCCTCGGCCTGACCCTTGATCCCGCCTCCGTCAAGGTTGACCTTGATGTCGAATTGGGCCAAAGTGTCGGTAAGCTCAAGAGGCTGCTGTACAATGTACTGCAATGTGGCTTCTTTAAAGTACACGTCTAAAGGACGGTCGTTGATCGTGATGCTGCCTTTTCCCGGATTGAGGTAGACGCGGGCTACTGCTGATTTTCTTCTTCCAAGGGCGTTGATAACTTCCATGCTCTTAAATTTGGTTTAATGTAATTGTTTTGGGCTGCTGCGCTGCATGGGGATGGTCGGGGCCAATATATACATGCAAATTGCGGAACAAATCCGCGCCAAGGCGGTTCTTGGGGAGCATGCCCCTGACCGCTTCTTCTACTACCGCAAACGGCTTGTGTTTGAGCAACTCCTTAGGGGTTGCAAAGCGCTGGCCGCCGGGATAACCGGTGTGACGAACGTACACCTTTTCTGTCAGCTTATTCCCCGTCAAACGCACTTTTTCTGCATTGACCACAATTACGTTGTCTCCGCAGTCTACGTGTGGGGTAAAGTTGGGCTTGTTCTTGCCGCGCAAAATAAGGGCAATGCGCGAAGCCAGACGTCCCAATACCTGATCGGTGGCATCAATCACTACCCATTCTTTGGTAACGGTAGCGGCATTCGCCGACACGGTCTTGTAACTCTGTGTGTCCACTTCTTTGATTTTTAGTTAATTACTTTATAATGTTGCGACTTCCCTTTTTTATAAGGGGCTGCAAAGATAGTAATTAATTTCTAAAGAGAAAGTACATAAGCAATTTCGCACCACTTTTTATTGATTTCGTTGTGCTTTGCACAAGCCTCTTCAAAGGGGGTACAGACAAGTTGGCCGTTGCGTTGCCCCACCATTACCCCCCATTGCCCGTCGAGCAACGCTTCGATGGCCCCGTGGCCCAAGACACTGGCTAAAACACGGTCGCTGCAGGTGGGGGATCCGCCGCGCTGAATATGTCCCAGCGTAGTTACCCGCGTATCGTACCCCGGAAGTTTTTCCTTTACTTTTCGGGCAATATCCACGGCGCTCCCCTGCTCCTCGCCTTCGGCCACGATTACGATGCCCGAAGTTTTGTTTTTACGGCGATCCCACTCCAGGTAGGAGCACAATTTATCGATATCCGAAGGGAGTTCGGGGATTAAAGTCGCCTCTGCTCCACCGGCAATAGAAGCATACAGGGCAATAAAACCCGCGTCTCGTCCCATGACCTCAACAAAAAAGACCATATTGTGCGAGTCCGCTGTATCGCGCAGTTTATCAATGGCTTGAACAGCCGTATTAATGGCGGTATCAAAACCAATGGTAAAATCGGTACCGTAAATATCGTTATCAATGGTAGCCGGCACCCCCACCACGGGGAGACCGTGTTCTTCCAAAAGGAGCTGCGCTCCGCGAAAGGAGCCGTCTCCGCCAATGACCACCAAAGCGTCTATCTCTGCTTTGAGTATATGCTGCATCGCCAGCGTCCGCCCCTCCGGCGTATAAAACGCGGGGCAACGGGAGGATTTTAAAAAAGTCCCTCCCAAAGAGATGACTTTGGAAACGGAATGGGATTGCAAGGGTATTATTTTATTGTCTATCAGACCGCCATAACCTTGAGATATGCCAACAACTTCCAATTTGTAAAAAATGGCGGTTCTTACTACCGCACGAATGGCGGCATTCATACCCGGAGCGTCTCCGCCCGAGGTGAGCACTCCTATACGTTTGATTTTATTTTGCATCGAATAGCTGTGAAGTGGATAAAATTTATGCAAATATACGAACGATGATGCAACGTTTTGCATACTTTTTGCATCTATATCAAAAATGATGATCGTTTATTAAAATTTGGCGTATGAAAAAGTTGTCTCGCGTTTGTAATAAAGGAACCCTTTGGGTCCTCTCCGGTTTATTATCTTTGCTCGGGTTTTCAGAATGTGACAGGTTTCCCGGAAAAGTTGAATACGGCACACCCCGTGCGGACTTTATTGTTTCGGGCAAAGTAACAGATGTAGAGGATCGGACTTTGCCGCAAATACGGGTGGTGGTACCTCGCATAGTGCAAAAGTTAGACCCCAGAGCCGGTGTAATATGGGA
>WRJW01000049.1 GCA_009778375.1 Bacteroidota bacterium | reverse complement strand
GCGCGTGCCATGGTATATAAAGTTTTGGGGTCGGATGAATAGGTCGGAAGGTCCAAACCATACGCCTGCAACAGTATGGACGTATGCGTTTCGAGGGAGCCGGAAATAACGACAAAGGGGAGGTCGCCCAACTCTTGAGAAAGTTTAACTGCTTTTGTCAAAGCGCTGCCCTTAGCCTGATCGGCATAAGGAATGCTCATCACCAGCAAGTATCCTTTTATCGACAGCAGAGAATCGGTCATGTAACGATTTCCCTTATATGTGCTTACGTCGAATTGAGGAATCTCGGGAATTGTTCCGGCCTGAATCAGTTTGGTTTTATACGACACGTAACTCCAGCCCGAATCTGAATCGGGAAGGTTATCCATGGTAAATGTTTTGGTCTCCGATCCCTTTTGATAGGTAAAAGTAGTTTGGTACTGACGTTGGGGCGCTCCTTCGGGAATGGTCATCGCTTCGGGAATGTTGTTGCCTGTTCTAAAGCCGGTAAACTCCATCAGGGGTAAATGGCGGTAACAATAGAGCGACAGCAAGAGGGAGGCGGCCCCAAACAAGAACATCATGCTCCACTCCCAAAGCTTGGGGGCTAAAGGGACAAAGTGTTTGCGCTGGAAGTACAGGAATATTGCAAAAGGAGTAAAAATCAGGTTTTTAATGAATGTTTCCATGTTGGAGAGACGGATGGCGTCTCCAAAACAGCCACAGTGCGATACCGGATTAAAAATCGCCGTATAGAGGGTAAAAAAGGTAAAGAAGAGCATGACGATCATAGAGAGGAGGGAAGAGAGCGACATCCTCAGGCCAATCAGCACCGCCACCCCCAAACCAAATTCCACGGCAGACTGCAAGGCGCCGGATATATCGGAAAAGGGTATTAAAAAGGAGAATCCAAAGGCCTTAAAATATTCGGCCATAATAAAACCGGTACCCACGGGGTCAATGGCCTTGGTTAATCCGGAGAAGATAAAGAGCAGGCCGATAATAATTCGGGAAACTGCGCGAAGATATTTCATGGTGAATCCAAATTTATAATGTTACAACAAGATTTTTTCTCTAATGCCGTTAAAGATGTCGGCAGCCGGAAGCATGACGCCTGAGGCGTCCCCGCAAGGAATGATGCAAAATCGGGAATCTGAATAAGCCTGATCTATATATACCTGCCTCACTCTCTCCTGAAACCTCAAATCGGCTTCGTGAATATCCGATTTTCCATTAAGATAAGCCCTATCTTCTCCTTCTCGAGGGACGCCTAATTTTTGAGCCACAAAAGCAAGGGGCACATCCAAAAAAAGGTTCAAATCGGGACGGGGAAGGTTAAAATCCCCAAATTCAGTTTGCAGAATCCAATCTCTCAATATTTTCTGTTTTTCAATCTCCTCCACTTTAGCGCATTGATAGGCAATATTGGAATAGACATAACGGTCGGCAATCACCACATAACCCTGAGCAATCCACTCCCGAATCTGAGGGGCAGCATGATGCCGGTCTTCAGCAAAAAGCAAAGCCACCAAGGTGGGCGAAACCTGATCCATTCTGCCCAAGTCGCCGCGCAAAAATTGAGCCATTAAAGATCCATACACCGGTGCATCAAAACGCGGGAAGTGTATGAACTTCGACTTTTGTCCACGCGCTTTAAAAAAATCTTGCAAATAGTTGATCTGCGTAGATTTTCCTGCACCGTCCAAACCTTCTAATACAATAAACATGAAAAAATTGTAAATTTGTCAAAGATAAACATTTTTCGACCATGGAACGCAAAATCGGAAGCCATATATTTGATACTCCTGTAGTGATGGGCATTGTAAACATGACCCCCGACTCTTTTTACGCGCCCAGCCGTTGTCAGAATCTTATAGAAGTATTTAAACGCGTGGAGCTTATGCTCAAAGAAGGCGCCGGTATCATCGATTTGGGCGCGGCCTCCTCGCGTCCGGGCGCCCTACTCCCTACCGCAGCGGAGGAGTGGAAACGCTTAGTCCCGCTCCTTCCACAACTCCGTACCCTTTTTCCAGACACCCTCTTCTCTTTGGACACCCTTCACGCCACCATCGTGGAACGCGCTTTCGACTTAATCGGCCCCTTTTTCATCAACGATATTTCTGCCGGAGCCGACGATCCCCGTATGTTTGGTGTGGCTGCTCGTTTACAATTACCACTGATTGCCATGCACAAAAGAGGAATCACCTCTTCAGATATTGTGACCGAAGTACGCACTTTTTTTGCTTCAATACTCCGGCATGCCTGCGAAGCCGGCCTACCTCAAATCATCCTCGATCCGGGCTTTGGATTTGCCAAAACCACAGGGCAAAACTACCGGCTATTGACCGAACTCTCTGCCGTTTTTGACTTCACTAATGTATTGCGGATCGTTGGGATTTCCCGTAAATCGATGATATATAAACCACTGCGAATAACGCCGGAAGAAGCCCTCTCTGCCACCTCTGCCCTGCATCTCTTTGCCCTGCAACAGGGGATAGATATTTTGCGGGTACACGATGTAGCTCCCGCCGTACAGGTTATCCGACTCCATAAACTCCTCACGTCGAACGGTGCGTTGTAACCGATTTTTTGCTACTTTTGTTTTTTGTCTGCTATGGAACTAACCCCTCTTACCGCTGTCTCCCCCATCGACGGTCGCTACCGAAATCAAACGGCTGAATTGGCAAACTTTTTTTCGGAATTCGCCTTGATCCGCTACCGTATTCGGGTAGAAATAGAATACTTTTTGGCGCTGTGCCGCTTGCCCTTACCGCAACTAAAGGGTATTTCGCCGGATTTTTTTCCCAAATTAAAAAATATTTACGCCCAATTCAATCATCAGGATGCTCAACGCATTAAAGAGATAGAAAAGACTACCAACCACGACGTTAAGGCTGTAGAATATTTTATCAAAGAGCGATTTACTGCCCTTGGAATGGCCGATTACAGCGAATTTGTCCATTTTGGCCTGACCTCTCAGGATATAAACAATACGGCGATTCCCCTCGCTATTCAAGAAGCCTTAAAACAGGTTTACTTCCCTGCTCTCCACCTCTTGGAACAAACCTTGACCCTATATGCCCAAGCGTGGGCATCGATACCCATGCTGGCCCATACCCACGGGCAACCCGCCTCCCCTACCCGTTTGGGCAAGGAGATAGAAGTATTTGCCGTCCGGCTAAAAGAACAGTTGTGCCTGTTCCAAGGAATTCCCATGGCCGCCAAATTTGGAGGCGCCACCGGCAATATGAATGCCCATT
>WRJW01000048.1 GCA_009778375.1 Bacteroidota bacterium | reverse complement strand
TATTTATTTCGGTATCTTCTTCGGGTTCCTGGATTTCTTTTTCTAAGGGTTCAATAAATCGGACAGTGGAGACTTCATACTGGGTCAGCCGTTTTCCTTTGGCGCGGAAGCTTTTGGCGCCGATAAATTCTGCTACGTCGATGATTTCGACACCGCGTTTGGCGTGTTTGCCTCCAAAGGTGATTTCGAGTTGGGGATAGAGGTCTTGAGAGAAGGCGGCCAAATAGGATTCTTCCTGTTCCGCAATGTAGGATTGCGGCTGATTGTCGGAGGGTTCAAAGCGAAAACGTTTAAGGTAAAAGGTATTTTGTTCAGCGTCAAAATAGGCGGCGGCAAAGACTTTTTGGGCGTCTAATTTTTCGATGTGCAACAGTTCGCCCTGGTAGCGGTTGCTCAGGTCAAAGTTGCTGGTGTAGAAGGTGCCGTTTTTAAAGATGGCCAAAATGCGCTCCTCCCTCAGGAAATCACCCAGATATACCCCTCTTTCGTCGGTGTTGAGTCTTTGAATATCTGCATCAAACCAAATCGACTGGCCACCCAGCGTAGCCACCCCTTTTTCTTTGAGCTGGATTTTGTGTACCGTGTTGCGGGTGATGGTGTTTCCTTGAGCAGCACGTCCTTTGATGGCCAAATCCCCAAAAGAGTATTCGATGATGAGTTTCTTTAATTTGGGACGGGGTTTGAGAAATATTTTTAAGACTTCGGCCTCGCCGTTTGGGTTGGCGGTAAACCAGAGCACCTGGGAGTTGGGCGTTCCCTGGGTTAGGTCGTACTCTTTGTCACGTGTAATTCCTTGTACCGCAAATCGTTTTGCCATAATCGCTCCGGCTTTTCCGTCTCGGTAAATCGCGTTGTAGATGCAGCGATCGTCGTTTTTCTTAAAAATGGCGGCGTGAATGATTTCTTTGCCAAAGAAAGCTTTTTCGCTGATTTTACTCACCATATATTTCCCCGATTTGAGAAATACGATAATGTCGTCGAGGTCGGAGCAGTCGCAAAGGTATGTGGCGTTTTCGTCCCGCTTGAGGTCCATGCCCGCAAAACCCTCTTCGCGGTTTACATAGAGCTTGGCGTTGGCAATAACGACCTTGACCGCTGAGATGGCTTCGAAGTTGCACAGTTCGGTGCGGCGGGGGAATCGGGCTCCATATCTTTTTTTGAGTTGGAGAAAGTAACGTATTACATAATCGGTAAGGTGGGCGAGATGGTTTTCGACCTCTTCGAGCTCCTGCTCTACGTCGCTAATATGGTCTTGGGCTTTTTTGAGGTCGAAGCGCGATATTTTGCGTACCGGTTTTTCTACCAGGCGGTCAACATCGGCCGGAGTGATGTCGCGGCGCAGTTTAGGTCTAAAGGGGAGCAGTGCATCTTGTACGGAGGCCAATTGGGCTTCCCACGAACGGGCCTCCTTTTCGAGTTCCCGGTAGATTTTTTCTTCGAAAAAGATTTTTTCGAGGGAGGAGTAATGCCACTCATTGTGCAACTCGTCAAGGCGTATTTCCAGTTCTTTTTTGAGTAACTCCTTAGTAAGTTCCGTATTGTGGCAAAGGATGTCGTGTACGCCCATAAAATGAGGGTGACGATCCATAATGACGCAGGCATTGGGGGCGATGGAGATTTCGCAGTCGGTAAAGGCGTAAAGGGCGTCTATGGTTTTATCGGGAGAAATATCATTGGCTAAGTGTACCAAAATTTCTGCCTGTTGTGCGGTATTGTCGTCTAATTTGCGGATTTTGATTTTGCCTTTGTCGTTGGCCTTAAGAATTGATTCGATAAGGCCCGAAGTGGTTTTACCAAAGGGAATTTCGGTAATGGAAAGGGTCTTTTTATCGATTTTATGAATCCGAGCCCTGACTTTGACGGCGCCCTGCCGGAGCCCCTGATTGTATCGGGCGCAATCGGCCAATCCTCCCGTGGGAAAATCGGGATACACCACAAAATCCTCCCCGCGTAAATGGGCTACGGAAGCATCAATCAACTCATTAAAGTTGTGTGGCAAAATCTTGGAGGCCAAGCCTACGGCAATGCCTTCTACCCCCTGAGCCAAGAGTAGCGGGAATTTTACCGGCAGGTTTACCGGCTCCTGATTGCGTCCGTCGTAGGAGCTCATCCATTCGGTGGTTTTGGGATTAAAGAGGACTTCGGAGGCAAATTTGCTTAGGCGGGCTTCGATATAGCGGGGGGCGGCGGCGCTGTCACCGGTGAGGATGTTGCCCCAGTTTCCCTGCGTATCGATCAGTAATTCCTTTTGACCCAACTGTACTAAAGCTTCTCCTATGGAGGCGTCCCCGTGGGGATGAAATTGCATGGTGTGGCCAATAATATTGGCCACCTTATTGTAGCGTCCATCGTCCATACGCTTCATGGAGTGAAGAATACGTCGTTGTACCGGCTTGAGTCCATCGTTAATGTGGGGTACTGCCCGTTCGAGAATTACGTAGGAGGAGTAATCGAGAAACCACTCCTTGTACATACCCGTAAGCTTGTATCGCTTTTCTCCATCGCGAATGAGTTTGTCGTACTTTCCGGAGTGTTCGTCGGGAAGGTTGACGTCGGCGCTCTCTAATTCAAAATCGTAGTTCATACCCTTTCCATTTCTATTTCTCCAGGCTCTTCTTCTTCCATCCGCAGATTTTCGATAATAAAATCACGACGGTCGGGAGTGTTTTTCCCCATATAGAATTCGAGGAGGTCGTGGATATTGTCCTCTTTGGTAAGGCGGACACTTTCCAAGCGAATATCCTCGCCGATAAAGTGAATGAATTCATCGGGAGATATTTCTCCAAGTCCTTTAAATCGTGTTATTTCTGCATATACGCCCAACTTAGCGAGGGCACGCTCTTTTTCATCCTCGCTGTAGCAATAAAAGGTCTCTTTTTTGTTGCGGACGCGAAAAAGGGGCGTTTGCAAGATGTGGAGGTGTCCCTTGCGGATCAGGTCGGGGAAAAACTGGAGGAAAAAGGTGAGTAAAAGGAGGCGGATGTGCATCCCATCCACGTCGGCATCTGTGGCAATCACGACTTTGCTGTAGCGCAGATTTTCCAAGTCGTCTTCGATATTAAGGGCGGCTTGAAGCAGATTGAACTCTTCGTTTTCGTAGACGATTTTTTTGGTCATCCCAAAGGAGTTTAAGGGTTTACCCCTTAAACTGAAAACCGCTTGGGTATTGACGTTGCGGCTTTTGGTAATGGAGCCGCTGGCCGAATCTCCCTCGGT
>WRJW01000047.1 GCA_009778375.1 Bacteroidota bacterium | reverse complement strand
TGTCCGGAAGCAACAATATTGAAGCGTTGGGAGACGGTATGGGGGTTACGGTGAACCGACAATCGGGTATTGCCTTTGGGGCCTTTGGGGTGCAGCAATTAGATCCCAAGTTTATTGGCGCTGTTGCCGGCGCTCAAGTGGACAAACTTTCGGGACCGGTAGAAGGAGGAATTGGTGTCTACGTGTTTTGCGTGGATGATCGTCAAATTGGCGCGTTCTATACCGAAGAGGACGCTAAAATGAGGTTGCAGCAAATCAGCGGGCAGCAGGGGCAAATGGCTGCCTATTCTTTGAACAAGGCCGCGAAGGTAGAGGACAGGCGCAGCAAGTTCTTTTAGAAACAGCAAGGTTAAACGTTAAACCTAAAATGCATGATGTCGCCGTCCTGCACCAAATATTCTTTACCTTCGACGCTGATTTTACCGGCTTCACGACAGGCGGATTCGGATTTGTATTGTATATAATCGTCGTATTTAATCACTTCGGCACGAATAAAACCCTTTTCAAAGTCAGAATGGATCACGCCGGCAGCCTGAGGGGCTTTGGCGCCTTTACGGTAGGTCCAAGCCCGTACCTCCTGAGGGCCTGCCGTAAGAAAGGTTTCCAACCGGAGGAGGGTATAAGCCGATTTAATCAGACGCTCTAAGCCGGAGGAGGCCAATCCAATCTCCCGTAAAAAGAGTTGCCGCTCTTGGTAACTTTCCAACTCTGATATTTCGGCTTCTATTTTAGCCGCTACGACTAACAGTTGAGCCTCTTCCTCTTTTACCGCCTCCCGAACTGCCTCTACATAAGCGTTCCCATTTTTGGCAGAGGCTTCATCAACATTGCAAAGGTAAAGGAGCGGTTTGTCGGTGAGCAGGAAGAGTTCTTTGACCATACGCTGGTCGTCGGGCTTGCTAATAGGGACGGTACGGGCCGATTTCCCCTGTTCCAGCACACTTTTGTATTGCAAAAGCAATTCGTAAAGGCGTTTGGCATTTTTGTCGCCTCCGGCTGCTGCCTGTTTTTGTACTTTGACGATTCGGTTTTCGATTGTCTCCAAATCTTTGAGTTGCAATTCGGTATCTATAATCTCTTTGTCGCGGACAGGGTTTACCGATCCGTCTACATGCACCACATTTGGGTCGTCAAAACAGCGCAGTACGTGAATGATGGCGTCGGTTTCGCGGATGTTGGCCAAAAACTGATTTCCAAGCCCCTCTCCCTTGCTGGCTCCCTTTACCAGACCGGCAATATCTACAATCTCTACCGAAGCGGGGACAATGCGTTGGGGATGAACCAAGGCGGCTAAAGAGACCAAACGCTCGTCCGGTACCGATACCGCCCCAATGTTAGGCTCTATGGTACAAAAGGGAAAATTAGCCGCCTGCGCTTTTCCCGAAGTGATGCAATTAAACAAGGTGGACTTTCCGACGTTGGGTAATCCTACAATACCGCATTTGAGGGACATAAAATTTTAAATTTTTTATGAGTTGCAAAACTATCAAATTTTTACGAATTGTCCGGCCAATCTGTACAGAAAGCGTGATTTTTGCAGGTAAAAAGAATCAATATGTACAAAAATGTTAAGGTTGTTGCACTCATCGGAGGGGTGCTATGGGCCCAATATGCGCCGGCTCAGCAAAAGGTTGCGGATGCGGTATTTTGGAATGTAGAAAATTTCTTTGATCCTTTTCCCAATACCCCCCATAAGGATCCCGCTTTTACCCCTCAGGGCGTCAATCACTGGAGCTGGTCGCGCTTTATGGCTAAAAGAGACGGTATTGCCAAG
The DNA here is from genome assembly GCA_009778375.1 of Bacteroidota bacterium. Lineage (GTDB taxonomy): Bacteria > Bacteroidota > Bacteroidia > Bacteroidales > UBA932 > WRBG01. Next base: position 1,436 of record WRJW01000047.1, on the reverse strand, counting down.
ACCTTGATTGCCATGGGAAGAGATGAACTTCCGGTATGGGTAGGGCTCTGCGAAGCAGGAAGCCGTTTTGTGTTAACGCAATTGGTTGGCCAAACGCCTTTGGAGCCCTTTGATTACCGCATAGTGCACAGAGAGGGTCCCGATGAGCGGGGGGTAAATGTTGCCCTGCTCTATCGACCCGACCGATTCCGTTTGTTGCTGTTCAGTTTTTTGGGGATAACGTTACCGGACAACCGGCCTACCCGCGAGATCCTGTATGCCAAAGGAGTATTGGATGGTTTGGATACGGTGCACCTCTTTGTGAACCACTGGCCCTCTAAATGGGGAGGGGCCAAGGCCTCCCTCTCTCGGAGGATGGCTGCGGCAACAAGGTTACGGGTCAGTGTAGATTCGATATTTGCCTTGCATCCGAATGCAAACATCATGATCATGGGCGATTTTAACGACACGCCCTCCTCCAAACCCATCGCTTTTCTTTGCGTCGAATCGGGTCTGCACAACCTTTCGGCCCCCTTAGCGCGAGGGGGCAAAGGGACGATTCGCTACCGCGGCAGGTGGGAGTTGATCGATCAGTTCATGGTGTCGGACAATCTGCTTTGCGCTGACGCGCCGATTTTTACCTCTGTGGCGCATTTCGGCATTTTTAGTGCGCCTTTCTTATTGATTCCCGATAATAAATTCTTGGGATACAAGCCGTTTCGTACATATATAGGCCCGCGCTATCAGGGAGGAATCAGCGACCACTTACCGGTGGTACTTAGGATTGAGCGGAATTATTAGAAACAGGTTCTTAGTTTTTTTGTATGTTTGCCTTATGTATGTTCATCCCAAAAAGGCCTTGGGCCAGCACTTTTTAAAGGATCTTTCGACGGCGCGGCGGATTGTGGAGGCTTTGTCTACAACGGAGATACCTCTACCAAACGGCCTTAAAGAGCCTCTTCCGGTGTTGGAGTTGGGGCCGGGTACGGGCGTATTGACCCAATTCTTAGTAGAACAGCCCCAAATAGAGCTGTGCGCCGTAGAGATCGACAGGGAGGCGGTGGATTATCTGCTGACGCATTTTCCGGCATTGAACGGTCGGTTGGTTCAGGGTGATTTTTTAAATATGGATTTATCCCTCCTTTTTACGACGCCTTTTTGGTTGATCGGGAATTTTCCGTATAACATTTCGTCTCAGATTTTCTTTAAAATATTGGAGGAACCCGACAGGATTCCGGTGGTGGTGTGCATGTTGCAAAAAGAAGTGGCAGAAAGGATTGCCGCGCCCCCCGGCTCCAAAACCTACGGAATTTTAAGTGTACTTTTACAGACCTGGTACCATATTGAATATTTATTTACCGTTCCCGAACAGGTATTTGTTCCTCCGCCCAAGGTAAAATCGGCGGTAATCCGATTGATCCGCAACGATCGCAAGACGTTAGCGTGTCCCCAAGAGT
>WRJW01000046.1 GCA_009778375.1 Bacteroidota bacterium | reverse complement strand
GGTGTTCGGGTAGAAATTCCGGAACAATTAAAACATTTTATATCGGGAATAAAACAAACGACAGACCTCCCTAAAGATTTTCTTCCGTTTAAGCATTATCTATTATCATTATGAAAAAAAACCTGTTATTATTCTGTTTTTCAGTGCTGACATACTATAGTTATGCACAACCCCGTGATAGTATCTTTCGGACCTCTGCTTATCTTCAAAACCCTGCACCGGATGGTATGACGGTGATGTGGCATACTCGTGTTCCCTGCTACAGTTGGGTGGAGTACGGTACGGACACCTTGGAAATGCAACGGGCGCAAACGTGGATCGAGGGAGAATCTATGGCAAACAATACGCTGAATCGTATTCGTTTATCCGGCCTTGCGCCCGAAACTCGCTACTATTATCGCGTATGTTCACGTGAGATTACTTTGTATCAGCCGTATCTTAAAGAATTTGGAGAGACCGCTATAAGCAAGACGTCAAGTTTTACGACTTTAGGCAAAACAAGAGATAGTTTCACTGCCGTTATATTTAATGACTTGCACGATAATTATCCTCTATTTGATAAGCTGTTGCAACATTTAGAAAGCGTTTCGTATGACCTTGTGATTTTTAATGGCGACTGTATTGCCGATGTGCAAACAGAAGACAAAGCCGTCGGTACGATTTCTACCTACAGCAGCGGAATTGGCGCCGATAAGGTTCCGTCTGTCTATGTGCGGGGGAACCACGAGACGCGGGGAGCCTATTCGCCCTTTTTATGGAATCTTATAGGGATGATGGACGGTCATTCGTATGGGGCATTCAGTGTGGGCGACACCCGTTTTGTTCTGCTTGATTGTGGAGAAGACAAACCTGATGACCATTGGGTTTATTATGGATTGAATGATTTTACCCAATTTCGCAGGGATCAGGCGGAATTTCTAGAGAAAGAGGTAGCGTCTCAAACCTTTCTTTCGGCTGCCAAACGGGTACTGATCCACCACATTCCGGTATATGGAATGCGGGAAGATGCTTTTGTCCCCTGTCGCGACGAGTGGGGCGATATGCTTGCAGAGGCGCCGTTTGACCTTTGTCTCAACGCACACACCCACCGTTTTAGACACATTCCGCAAGGAACAGATGGCAATAATTTTCCGGTTGTAATTGGAGGCGGCAGCAACGAAGAGGGTGCAACTGTGATGATACTCCGAAAACAGGAGGAAAAGATGACACTAACCGTTCTTAATGCTAAAGGGGAGACATTGTTGTTGTTAGAAGTGTAAACAGGTTAATTAAATTGCTTATAAATCAACCAGAATGATATTAACCCAACGCAAAGCGTTACGCACCATCTAATAAATTTGGAACCCCTGCGAATGGAGGCCCGACTCCCCAACCATCCGCCTGCAACATTTCCTACGGCATAGATTAATGCCACCGGCCAGTTTACTTTTCCATTAAGGATAAAAACCGTAAGGGCAACAGGGGTGTAGACCACTACGGCGAATTGCTTGATGGCGTTTGCTTTTAACAAGTCGGCTCCAAGCAGGAATACCGAGGCAAAGATGATGAGGAGGCCCACTCCTGCATGGGTAAAACCTCCATAGCATCCTACAAAGACGAAGAGGATAAATTTGAGGGGCGACAAATGTACGCCGTCTCCCATCAGTTTTCCCTCTACCGACCGGGTATCGATATAGAGGAGGGCGGCCAAAATGGGGAGGGAACAAGCCATCATCCATTCAAAGATGTGGGGGTTTACATGTGCAGCCAGTTCTGCCCCCAAAAAGGAGCCTACGGCGATGGGAATCCCGATTCGGGTTGCCGTGCGAAACGGGAGTACGCCGGCTTTTTTAAAAATCAGGGAGTTGATGAAAAATTGGAGCAGAACACCCGGACGGGTCGTCCCGTTGGCCACGCTCACCGGCATCCCCATTGCCATAAAGAGGGCGTAGGAGATGGCAGAGGCCAAACCGGCAATGGTATTCACAAAGCCAACAAGAAAGCCCGTTCCAATCAGGATGCCAAGCATCTCGGGCGACCAAAGATCGGCGGTGCTAAGAAAATGGGCAAAGTGTTCCAATCACGATGATTTTTGCGCAAATATAAGGCTTTTGTCGTATCTTTGCGCGTTCAAAAAGAAACAGCATGAAAACCGGAAAACAACCAACACAAAAAGAGGCGCAGGAGAAGCATTCACCCAACAATATAGAGGTACAGGAACCTGTTGCGGAAGTGTTAAAGGAGCGTTATGACGCTTTAAATGATAAATATTTGCGTTTGGTAGCGGAGTTTGACAACTACCGCAAAAGAACTTCCCGCGAGCGGCTCGAATTGGTAAAAACAGCGGGCGAAGATTTGATTCAGGGATTATTGCCCGTATTGGACGATTTTAAGATGGCTTTAGATACCATGACCGAGGCTACCGATGTACAGGCATTGGTCGAGGGAGTAGATTTGATTTACAGAAAATTATATCAATATGTGGAGTCGAGGGGATTACAACCTGTTGAATCGATGGGTTTAGTTTTAGATACCGACAGGCACGAAGCCGTTGCCCAATGCCCCACAGAGGATTTGGAACAGAAAGGAAAAATCGTAGGGGTGATTCAGCAGGGATATACCCTTAACGGTAAAGTAATTCGCTACGCCAAGGTGGTAGTGGGAATTTAACAGAGAGAAATATCATTATGGCCAAGAGAGATTATTACGAAGTGTTAGGCGTGCAGCGGGACGCCTCTGCCGAAGAGCTAAAAAAAGCGTACCGTAAGTTAGCCATGCAATACCATCCCGATAAAAATCCGGGAAATAAAGAGGCCGAAGAAAAATTTAAAGAGGCGGCCGAAGCCTACGACGTATTGACCAATCCCGATAAAAAAGCGCGTTACGACCAGTTTGGACATGCGGGCATGGGGGGAGCGACCGGAGGATTTGCCGGAGGATTTACCATGGACGATATTTTCAGCCGCTTTGGCGACATCTTTGAGGGTTTTGGGTTTGGAAGTCGGGCCGGTTTTGGAGGAGGTTCTCGGGGACGCAGGGTTAACCGCGGATCGGATATTCGCATACGGGTGAAGCTGAATCTGCAGGAGATTGCCAAAGGGGCGGAGAAAAAAGTGAAAATTAACAAACTGAACAGTTGCCCCGACTGCGGAGGTAAAGGAGCCCTTTCATCGGCCGACATCAAAACCTGTACTGTATGTCAGGGGTCGGGCATGAC
>WRJW01000045.1 GCA_009778375.1 Bacteroidota bacterium | reverse complement strand
TATAGCATAAAATAACGCACTAACACACTGCCAATTAAAACTAAAGCAATACAGGAGATCATTAGACTTCTTTTAAATCCGTCGCTTTTAATTTTAGCTGCAATCAGTTGCTCTTCCTTGAGTTTTTGTTCGGATAAATGTTGGCGTTGTGCCACCCTCATCAATTGCAAGGCGCTAAACCGAGCTTGGTGTTTTTTGTTTTCGGCTTGGGTCGAATCCATATATGCCATACTTAATTTACCCTTTCCAACGGCAGCATAATATTTGTTCAAGGTTTCGTATATTTGGGACAACAGACCCTCACGAGGTATTCTATGATAATAATCCAAGGCCAAATCAATAGATTGTTTGGATTGTGGCAGCATCCCTTTTTGGAGCCAAATATTGGCTAAATCCAGTACCGAACCGGCAGCAAAGGCATAATCCTCCCATTTAACCATTTTTTCTATACTGCTTTTGAGTAAGGGTATGGCTTGATCAAATGCTCCGCGTAAAAGCAGGTTGTGGCCTAAGTTGCCTTCTGCCATGCCATTCCAATTATCGGTAAAAAATGCTCCATCCTGCACCAAGTTGCAGGAGGCAATCATGGCCAAAAAACAACTGTCAGAACGATCAAGATCGTCGTAAATGCGGTTTATAAGACCTAAACCATTACGGGCATGTTGTTGGGAAAATCGAGTGCGGCTATTGTCCGCTCCTTCCAATACAATCTTAAAAAGGGAGGCAGCCTTAGGATAATCGGCAAAAAAATAATGAGCGGTGGCGATTTTCATATAAAAGTCTAATATTTCCGGAATATTTTCCAACGAAACGTTTTGCAGCCTCTTTTCCTGAACATTGTACAATTCAAACGCCCATTCATAGTTTTTTAAATAATTCCAGTAAAATTCACTTATTCTTTGTCTGACCGCTAATTCCAATGGCAATACCTTCCATTTTTGGGTTTGATCTAAAAGGGCCTGGGCTTTTTGTACCAATACTTGAACCGGAAACAGGCCGTCTCCATACAAGGTACGCTTTATGTCAAACAATTCCATTTCAAAATACTCAGCCTCCAATTTCCACTCCCAACTTCCTGTTTTCTTAGCCACTTCTTCTATTTGGCCAATCACTTTTCTCGCCGATGCGGTATCTAATTTAATAAACCGGCCATAAGCGTTAAACAAGTCTATCGAATAATCTGCATATTTTTTCCCTGCCATAAGCATAAAAGGATTCTCCTCTGCCGAACTTTGGATCCGGAAAAATGATAAGACAGCTATTATAAGTACAATGCTATGTGTGTTCAGACGATCCGGTTTCATTATTAATTATGCCCACGCATGATGCTGCACACTCCGTCTAAAAAGCGTTGCACCTCTTCCGTCGTATTATAGGGAGCCAATCCGGCGCGTATAAAGGAGCCGCTACGGTGAATGCCCAATTTTTCTGCAAGGATTCTGGCATAAAAATCCCCCTCAGCAATAAACACACTTTGTTCTTCGCACATACGCACGCAAAAGTCGCGGGGCGTAATGCCTTCTGCACAAAAAGCAATGGTCGGCGTCTTGGGAACGCTGTCTCCGGCTTGATACAGCTTGATGCCGTTTATTTTGCTCATGGCCCTGCGGATTGTTTCCGCTAAACTGTTTTCATACTCCTCAATAGCCTTATATCCACTTTTAAGCTGCTCAATAAGTGTATTTCCCATTCCTAATCCGGCAATAAATTGAATAGCGGCAGAAACAGCCGGAATGCCCTCGTGATTTTGGGTGCCGATCTCCAAACGATCGGGAATATAATCGGGAGCGGGAACCACTTTATACACCTGTAGGCCTTCGAACAACTCTTTGCGAATTACGGCCATGCCCACATGGGCGGCAAAAAATTTATAGGCAGACGAAAAGAGCATGTCCACGCCGAGGTCTTGCATGTCTACGTACAGATGAGGAATAGCGTGAACGGCATCTACAGCCACAAGAGCGCCCACTTTTTGGGCTTGCGCGGCAACGGTTTTTACATCGGTAATGGTCCCGACGCAATTGGAGGCCATCCCCACTGCAACCAATCGGGTCTTGGAGGTAATGAGTTCGGGCAGCGCCTCAAGTTCAAGTGTCAGTGTTTTTGTATTCAGAGGTATGTACTTAACTTTTACCCCTTTGTCTACCGCTGCTGTACGCCACGAATCTATATTGGCGTGGTGATCCAGCTCCGACAGGAGGATTTCGTCTCCCTCTTTCCATTGGCGGGCCAGCGCCCTGCTTGTATGAAACATCATCGTACTTGCGTTTGGACCAAAAGCCACGGCGCAATTGCGGGCGTTAAAGAGCGTAAGAATCTCCTTTCGAGCCTTGGCTATCAAAGATTCCGTTTCACGGCTTGTGGGAAAAATTCCATGAAGATTGGCAACGCCTTGCCTCATGTAATCGCCCACGGCATTAATGGCGCCCGTCACAAATTGTGATCCGCCGGGGCCGTCAAAATAAGCAACAGGTTTGCCTTTATAGGTTCGTTGTAAGGCAGGAAACTGCCGGCGTACCCAATCGATAGGAAAATTGGCTTGAATATTCATAGCTGCGAATGTACATTTTTTCTATCCATTCCACAAATATTCTCTACTTTTGCTTCACAAACCAACTAATATCTGCCTTTATGAAAAAACACCTTACGCTATGCGCCCTTGCCATCATAGCCCTCTTTTTTTATGGTTGCAACGGCGCCGATCGAACCTCCCTCCTCTCCGCTGAGACTTATACCTTAGACAACGGCCTTAAAGTAGTGTTACATCAGGATCTTTCTGATCCTATTGTCTCTCTGGCGATCCAATACCATGTGGGATCGGGACGCGAAAAACCCGGAAAAACCGGTTTTGCCCACTTTTTTGAGCATATGCTGTTCCAACGTTCCGAAAATCTCCCCAGGAATGCATTCTTCCAAAAGATCGCCGCAATGGGGGGATCGTTTAACGGATCTACCAACAGCGACGGAACCAACTATTTCGAAACCGTTCCCCGAGATGCTTTAGAAAAAATCCTCTGGATGGAGTCGGACCGAATGGGATTTTTTATTAACACCGTAACACAGGGGGGATTGGAGCGGGAAATCGACATTGTTTCCAACGAAAAACGCCAAAATTACGACACTCAGCCATACGGTCAGTCAAGCATTATTGTAGCCCAAGAACTTTACCCTCAAGGACATCCATATAG
>WRJW01000044.1 GCA_009778375.1 Bacteroidota bacterium | reverse complement strand
GGCCGGTAGCGAGCCACTTGGTTTTACTGCTAATGATTGGAACAATATGTCGTTGCCCGAACAACAGGAGGTATTGATGAACTACCGGATGGCGTATATTGGAGAGACTTCGGTCAACTGGTGCCCGGCATTGGGCACGGTGTTGGCCAACGACGAGGTCAAAGAGGGCTTTTCGGTACGGGGCGGCCACCCGGTGGAGCAACGCAAGATGAAACAGTGGCAGTTGAGGGTGTCGGCCTACGCCGAGCGCCTGTTGGACAGCTTGGATGGCCTGCATTGGAGCGATTCCCTAAAAGAGATGCAGCGCAACTGGATCGGTCGTTCTCAGGGGGCTGAGATGATGTTTAAGGTGAGTAACGGGCGGCAGGAGTTCGATATGTGCATTTTTACCACCCGCGCCGATACACTCTTTGGCGTTACCTTTATGGTGTTGGCGCCCGAGAGCGAATGGGTAGAAAAACTAACCACTCCGGCACAGCGGGAGGCCGTAGAAGCCTATCTTTTAGCAGCCAAAAAGAAGACCGAAAGGGAGCGGATGACCGAAACCAAGCGGATAACGGGCGTTTTCAGCGGAAGTTATGCCGTTAATCCGCTTACCAATGAGGTGGTTCCGGTATGGATTAGCGAATACGTGCTGGCGGGGTACGGTACCGGCGCCATTATGGCCGTGCCCGGCCACGACAGCCGCGACTATGTCTTTGCCAAACACTTTAACCTGCCGATTATCCCCTTGATTGAGGGGTGCGATATCAGTAGCGAGAGTTTTGATGCCAAAGAGGGGATTATGTGTAATTCGGGTTTTTTAAACGGCATGAGTGTGCAGGAGGCCATTCCCGCAGCCATCAATGAGGTGGAGCGTTTGGGAATAGGCAAACGCAAGGTCAATTACCGGTTGCGGGATGCCATTTTTAGTCGTCAGCGTTATTGGGGAGAGCCTTTCCCCATCTATTATAAGGAGGATATGGCTATGCCCATGCCTGTTGAGGTGTTGCCCTTAGCCTTGCCCCAAGTAGACAAATACCTCCCTACCGATACGGGCGAGCCTCCGCTGGGCCGTGCTGCCGATTGGAATTATAAGGGTTATCCCATAGAAAAGAGCACCATGCCAGGTTTTGCCGGCAGCAGCGCCTATTTTCTCCGTTATATGGACCCGCACAACCACACGGCTTTGGTAAGCCGCGAGGCCAACGATTACTGGCGGGATGTCGATTTATACATCGGCGGCACCGAGCACGCAACCGGCCACCTGATCTATTCCCGATTCTGGAACAAATTTTTATTTGATCGTGGATATATATGCCAAGATGAGCCATTTAAGCAATTGGTAAATCAGGGGATGATTCAGGGACGCTCCAATTTTGTGTACAGGATTGTTCAGACCAATACCTTTGTATCCTTAGGATTGAAAAATCAATACGAGACTACCGAACTGCATGTAGATGTACATATGGTAGACAACGACCGTTTGGATGTAGCCTCCTTTAAGGCGTGGCGTCCGGAGTTTGCCAACGCCGAATTTCTTTTGGAAGATGGGGAGTACGTTTGCGGCTGGGCGGTAGAAAAGATGAGCAAGTCGATGTACAATGTGGTGAATCCCGATCAGATTTGCACAGACTACGGAGCCGATACCCTGCGCATGTACGAGATGTTTTTGGGCCCTTTAGAGCAGGCCAAACCCTGGGATACCAACGGAATAGACGGGGTGCACCGTTTTCTTAAAAAAGCGTGGCGCCTCTTTTTTGATCAGGATCGGTTTTTGGTTACTTTGGAGGCGCCCTCTGCTCCCGAATTAAAAGCCTTGCATAAATTGATCAAAAAAGTGGAAAGCGATATTGAACAATTCTCTTTTAACACCTCGGTGAGCGCCTTTATGATTTTTGTGCATGAGTTGATGGAGCTCAAATGCCGAAAACAGGCCATTTTAGAACCCTTCCTTATCCTCCTCTCTCCCTTTGCCCCCCACATTGCCGAAGAGTTGTGGCGTTTACTCGGCCACAGCCAAAGTATTTCGTATGCAAGTTATCCGTTATATAAGGAGGCTTATACGGTGGAGCATACCTTTGAGTACCCCGTATCGGTAAATGGCAGGCTGCGATTTAAAAAGGAACTTCCGCTGGAGATTAGTCAGGAGGAGGTGCAACAGGCGGTTTTAGCCGATCTTCAATTGGAAAAATATACGGGCGGCGCGGCGGTCAAAAAGGTAGTAGTGGTGCCCGGAAAGATTGTAAACGTAGTGGTATGAAGATATTCAAAGAAATTAGGGCCTACTTGATGATCACCTTGGGCCTGCTGCTCTACACGGGCGGATGGGTGGTATTTTTGATCCCCAACCATTTGGTGGGCGGAGGCGTTAGCGGCATTGGGGTATTGGTGTATTATGCTACCGGATTTCCCGTGAGTTACACCTTTTTTGCCATTAATGCCGTTCTGTTGCTGATTGCCTTAAAGGTGCTGGGAAAAGGATTTGGCATCAAAACGGTATACGGTATTGTGATGGCCGCCCTCTGTTTTCAGTTTTTGCCTCAGTGGATTCCGGCCGATTTGATCCGTGAATTGGCGGTGGAGAACGGCAAACTGTTGGCTACGCTGATTGGCGGGATTATGGGCGGAGTAGGAGTGGGGCTCACTTTTTCTCAAGGAGGGAGTACCGGAGGTACCGATATTATAGCGCTGATTATTAATAAATACAGGAATATTTCGATAGGCCGTTTGATTTTGAGTATAGATGTGGTGATTATCTCCTGCTCCTTTTTTACCTCCGAAGAGACCAATTTGGGTCTGCGTTTAGCCACGGTGCTGTACGGTTTTATTTTGATTGGGGTAACGGGTTATACCATTGATTTAATGATCGCCGGTACCAAACAGTCGTTGCAACTCTTTATCTTTTCTAAAAAGTATGAACAGATCGCCGACCGCTTAACCAACGAAATGAATCGGGGTGTTACCCTTATTTCGGGCGCGGGCTGGTATACCAAAACGGAGCGCAAGATATTGATGGTGATTGTTCGCCGTACCGAAGCCAATACAGTCTACCGGATTATTAAAGAGGAGGACCGGGACGCCTTTCTGTCGGTAGGAAGCGTTATGGGCGTGTACGGGCGAGGATTTGATCGATTCGCTTAACCGTCTCCTCTGTTCCGATTAAAAAGATAATATCGGTTATACCGGGGCCTTTGGCAGCGCC
>WRJW01000043.1 GCA_009778375.1 Bacteroidota bacterium | reverse complement strand
CGATCCACCTCTTCGGTATGGTGCACATAGAGGTCAATATGCCCCTCAAAAATACCGTCGTGGGTTTCGATGATCACCTTGCGGATGTTTATACTCAATACTAAGGTGACGTATTGGGTAATGTCGTTTAATATACCCAGCCGGTCAATACCCCTTATGGAGATGCGTACCAAAAATGAACTGTATACATGTTTTTGCCATTCGGCGTCTACAATGCGGTCGCCAAAACGGGCGGCATCCTGAATGGCTACCGGGCAGGAGCTTTTGTGGATCAGCACTTCTCCATCCTGTTGCGTAAAAGCCATGACCTGATCGCCCGGTATGGGACGGCAACAATTGGCGGCACGGTAAGAGAGGGTTTTTTCCAAAGGGTTTTCCTGTAAGGCATACCGTTTATCACCCTGATCCTTTTTTTGAGGAACACCTAAGGCCCAATAGAATACGTTTTTTTTGGGTTTATTTTGTTTGAGGACTTTTTCTAAGTCGGAGAGGTCTAAAATATCTGCGCCAATTTGGCTGTAGAGCGCGTCCCGGTTGTTTTGTTTGTAGGCATCCATGAGTTTGCGCAGAACCCTTGCGTGGGGTTGGATACCCAAGGCCGCCAATTTTGTCTCGAGGATGAGTTGTCCTTTTTTCAGGTGATCCGCAACTTCTGCCTTAAAGACTTCTGTGATGGCGGTTCGTGCTTTTGGAGTCTTTACAAAGTCTAACCACTCCCGTTGGGGTAATTGGGAATCGGCAGTAATGATTTCGATTTGATCGCCCGGTTGCAACACATAATTGAGGGGGACTAACTTGTGGTTGGCTTTGGCTGCAATAGCCTTATTTCCTATGGCAGAGTGGACTGCATATCCAAAATCAAGGGCGGTGGATTCTTTGGGCAGGCTAATGGTAGCTCCTTTGGGGGTAAAGAGATAAATATCGGGAGAGAGGAGGCTGGTGTGAAATCGGTCTAAAAATTCAAGGGCATTGACGTCCGGATTTTCCAATACCTGCCTGACTTGTTCTATTAATTTGTCTATTTCGCTTTCGTGCAAAACATTATCTTTATACATCCAATGGGCGGCCACCCCTCGCTCTGCTATTTCGTCCATGCGCTTAGTCCTAATCTGTACTTCGATCCAATTCCCTTCGGGGCCCATAAGGGTACAGTGGAGGGCTTCGTAACCATTGGGTTTGGGTTTATTGGTCCAATCCCTGATACGGTCGCTTTTAGAGAGGTATTTTTGGGTAATGGCGGTGTAAATGGTAAAACATTGGGTGCGTTCGTCCGGCTTTGGTTCGGGTTCAAATACAATCCGGATGGCAAAAATATCGTAAATCTGGTCAAAAGGAATGTTTTTACCCTGCATTTTGCGCCAAATCGAATAGGGAGTTTTGACGCGGGTAACCAGGGTAAAAGGGTATCCAAGTTGGTTCAGAATCTCCGAAAGAGGCTCCACAAACTTATTGATGGCCTGACTGCGGGAGGCGGTTACCATGGATAATTTTTCCTGAATGAGGGTATGCTCTTCGGGCAGGGAGTAGCTAAACCAAATGTTCTCCATTTCTGACTTAATGGCATACAGTCCCAAGCGATGAGCTAAAGGGATAAATATATACATGGTCTCGCTCAAAATCTTGGTTCGCTTGTACTCGGGCATGAACGCTATGGTGCGGAGGTTGTGGAGTCGATCGGCCAACTTAATCAGGATGACCCGTACGTCGTCGCCTAAGGTAAGGAGTATGCGTTTAAAATTTTCTGCCTGCTCCGATTTTCCGGCGTCAAAGGCAATATTGATTTTGGTAAGCCCGTCGACTAAGGAGGCTATTTTGGAACCAAAGAGGCGTTGAATATCATCGATGCCGTATTCGGTATCTTCTACCACATCGTGGAGTAAGGCCGATACAATCGACTTGTAGCCCAGTCCGATTTCTTTAACCACAATGGAGGCAACCGCAATGGGATGCAGAATATAAGGTTCTCCCGAACGTCGGCGCATCTCTTTATGGGCTTCATTGGCAAATTCAAAGGCGCGGAGTACCATTTCATACTCCTCCTGATTGGCGCAACGTTTGATGCTGGCTTGTCTCAGTTCTTCGAATTCGCGGGCAATCAACGCCCTGTCTCCTTCTGTTTGCATCTTAGTACAAGAGGTCTCTTTGTCCCGTTTTTATTTGCTGGAGTTTTTGTTCGATTTTTGTTTTGAAGTCCCCTTCGGGTAATTGAGTTAATTCTTTGGATATTAATTTATAGCCAGCTTCTTTTGTTGGTGGGGATGCATAATCTTCTAAGTATTCCGATAGGGTAAGAAGGGCGTTGGGGGTGCAAAATTTACCGATAAATCCGGGAATGGCGTACTCCATAAAATGGACGCCGGTGCGCCCCAAACGGTAACAGGAGGTGCAAAAACTGGGGATAAACTCCTTTTGGAGGAGCCAGCTGATCACTTCGTCCAACTCTCGGGAGTCGCCTATTTTAAATTGTTCCCGATTGAGTTGCTGTTCACGGTCGCGGGGTTCGGTATAGGCCCCGATTTCGAGTCGGGTACCGGCGTCTATTTGGGATACGCCAAACTGAATCACCTCGTTTCTTATTTCGGGGGATTCTCGTGCTGTCATTATCAGGCCGGTATATGGTACGGCCAAGCGCAGGATGGCTACTAACTGTTTAAACTGCAGGTCAGAAACCTGATGTTTGAGGTTGAGGGAAAGGCCGTGGGCGGGTTTTACGCGGGGAAAACTCAGGGTATGGGGGCCGACGCCATAATTTTCTTGGAGGTAGAGAGAGTGGGAAATCAATCCCAACACTTCAAACCTCCAATCGTAGAGTCCAAAGAGGGCGCCTAAGCCAACGTCGTCGCATCCCCCCTCAAAAGCGCGGTTCATGGCGTTGAGCCGCCACATATAATTCCCCTTATGGGTATTTAGGGGATGATATTGGGCATAACTCTCTTTATGGTAGGTTTCCTGAAAAATTTGATAAGTTCCAATTCCCGCTTCTTTTACCGTTTTAAATCCTTCTATGGAAAGGGGGGCGGCGTTGATGTTCAACCGTCTGATTTCTCCTCCATGTTCGGTCTTAACGCTATAACAAAGTTTTACGGTGTGGGCAATAAACTCGGGGGTATATCGGGG
>WRJW01000042.1 GCA_009778375.1 Bacteroidota bacterium | reverse complement strand
TGTTCAAAAGCCCTAAGCGCTTCCTCTAAAACCGTCCGATCTTTGGCGTGCCCCATTTCCTGTGGCAAGTAACCGATCTTGACGCTTTGAGCGCGTACGCAATCTCCGGAAGTCGGCTTTTGCAAGCCCAAAATGATTTTGAGGAGGGTCGATTTTCCCGCTCCGTTTTTTCCTGTCAATCCAATGCGTTCACGAGGAGAAATAGAAAAACTCAACGCTGAAAGCAAGTCAAATCCGCCAAAAGAGACACGGATATTGTTTAAAGATATCACGCCGTTGCTACCACCTCCTCCTCGGCTTTTTGGTTTCGGCAGACCAAAATACTAAATTCATACAAGAGGTAAAGCGGCATAGCTACCACCGTCATTGTAAAAGCATCTCCGCTTGGGGTAATGGCTGCCGCCAAAATAAGCAAAACAACAGCCGCATGCCGTCGGTATTTGCGCAGAAATTTTTTAGAAACTATGCCAAAACGAGAAAGCAGGTGTACCAATACAGGCATCTCAAAAACCAAGCCCATGACTAAAATCAACCAGGTAAACATACTGATGTAGGACTGTAACGAAATCTGATTCACAACCCAATCACTCACTTGATAGGTTCCTAAAAATTTGATAGTAAGCGGAAAAACTAAAAAATAGCCTACAATAATGCCTATAAAAAAAAGTATGGAACAAAAGAAAAAGGCAACAACAATAGCTTTTTTCTCCTTAGGATACAGAGCCGGTCGCACAAATATCCAAACCTGATAAAGGATAAAAGGTACGGCCACCACAAAGCCTAACCAAAACGATACGCTAATGTGGGTAAAAAACTGAGCCGAAAGTTCGATGTTGATTAATTCGATTTGAAAATGTTCGACCCCTAAGCTTGCCAGCCATGGTTTTAATCCGGCTAATTGATTGAGCCAACGATAAATGATAAAATCCGATGTACGAGGTGAAAAGATAATGGTATCAAATACAAAGGATTTAAAAAAGAATACTACTACCATCAACACTACCACCGCAGCAGCAGAACGAAAAAGCACCGTTCGAAATTCATCGAGGTGCTCCCAAAAACTCATCTCCTTCCCTTCCCCTGCCATATTTTATTTGGTACTGGAAGATCCGTCGCTAATCTCTTTATTTATCTCCTCTTCTATGCCGTTGATGCCTTCTTTAAAACTCCTGACGCCTTTGCCAATTCCTTTCATTAATTCCGGGATTTTTTTACCTCCGAAAAGAATCAAGATCAAAACTGCAATTGCGAGGATCTCCTGCATGCCAAAAGATCCAAAAATAAGTGGTGTACACATGGGTAGTAAAATTTTAGATTGCAAATATAGGTATTTATTTTACTACAGATTAAAATAGGGCCCCAAAATATCCAACAAATATTGAGGCGCCCGTATAGGTCTCAGAGTGTCTTTATTAGCAAAAGCCAAAATAGTGGAACCTGTAGCCAATAAAACCCCTTGGGCATTGTGGACTTCGTATTTAAATTCGATTTTTACCGCAGGCAGTTTTTCCAAAATCGTACTCACTCTGATAATATCGCCAAAAAGGGCCGGACGTTTATAGGCACAGGAAACGGAAATAATGGGCATCACAATGCCTTGTTTTTCCATCTCATCGTAAGGAATGCCCGCTTTTTTCATAGAGAGGGTACGGGCAGTTTCAAAGTAACGAATATAGTTGGAATGGTGCACTACTCCCATTTGGTCGGTTTCGTAATAACGAACCTCTATGTCGGTCTCTATTTTTAGCATACTATCTTTTTAATCCAGTTTTTTGGCCCCTTCTTCCGGTTTATGATACAGCAAAACAAAATTATCTGCCGTTAGGGTACTGCCTGGCGCACCTTTAAAATAATCTCCTTCATGGCTGGAGGTGAGTACCACCACAATGTGAGTAGGCAACAGGCCTTCCTTTCCGGCTACCACTTCGATCGGTACGTAAGCATGCGTCCATTCGGGCACGTCATTTCTTTCCAAGATTTCTCCCTTAGCAATGGCTTCATTCCGGTCGCGGGCTGTTTCGTAGTTAAAGGGGCCTGTTGGGTTGTAAAAGAGTTCAACCCGTAAAGAGGCGGCGTCGCTTCCGGAGATGTTCACCGGATTTTTAAAGGAAGGAATCAAGGAACCTCGATTGGGTTCGGTATATGTCATCTGCGCGCCTCGCATATATTTATAGTCGAGAGAAAAGGCTACAGGCATGTTATTTCCTAAAAAAGGAATACCCATACTAGTCATACTTATGGGATTATATACATCGTTAACTCCTGTTTTTAAGGTAAAATTCCCCACAAAAGCGCTGGCTGCTGCAACGGTAGTGATTTTAAAAATTACAAAATTCATATTTTGCAGTGTCGTTTGCATCTGCACTGCATACGGAGAGTTGTAACCGGCTACGCGGGTGGTATTACTAAGCGCAGAATTGTTAGCGGTACACCAGCCGGTTCCATTTGCCGGCAAAAGGTTCATATCGCTGTTGTTGGCTTTTCCCCACGACTCAAAACCGCTGTTTGGAATTTGCGGGGCATAAATCAGCACAATGCGCCACTCCGCTCTGCTCTCATCCTCTGCCTGAACATAAAATACTTTAGGTTGATCAAAAGAGAGGGCGAGCTGGGCGCCAGATACGACATCCACTAAGCGGGCATTGGTTGATACCGTAATCCTTGGGGCAATAATTAGCGGCACATCCAAAGCGCGTTCGCTTACTACTAAAGTGATTTGACGTTTTTGAAATTCAAGGTATTTTTCTGCAAAGAAAAATCCACCGGAGGGTGTGCCGGAAACAAAATCGACTACCTCCTTATCGCAGCTTCTATTGACGGCATCATTTTGTAATACAATACGCCAAGTTTGCGCTATTTCTCCATTTTCAGACACCACAGAGAATAGACAGGTATCATCTAATGTGTTAAAAATAAGTTCATGGTCAGTGGTAAACGAAAAAGGTACCAATTGGGCGCCCGGCGATACATTTATATGCCCTTCCACTTTTAAAGGAAACTTATTAGCCCAATCCAAAATACGAAGAGTAATCGTTCTATCCGCCGTATTAATGAGTGGCAACGGATCCAAAATGAGGTTGTTTTCTGTTTGGGTGGTTCCTGAATACGATTTGATAA
>WRJW01000041.1 GCA_009778375.1 Bacteroidota bacterium | reverse complement strand
AATTATTTATGGAATCTGTATCTCAATTGATAAAGGCCATCTCAGACGCTTTGTGGGGGTGGCCTATGCTTATCCTGTTGCTGGGAACGCACCTCTTTCTAACCATCCGCCTGAGGGTTCCCCAGCGAAAAATCTTTACCGGCATTAAACTTTCTGTAACCAAAGATAAAGGGAGTACCGGAGACGTAAGCCAGTTTGGGGCCTTAGCCACCGCTTTAGCTGCTACCATCGGCACTGGAAATATTATTGGCGTGGCTACCGCCGTCTCCTTAGGCGGGCCGGGTGCCGTATTCTGGTGTTGGATTACCGGCGTATTTGGGATTGCCACCAAATACGGAGAGGGGCTTTTGGCCGTGAAGTACAGGGTAAAAACGGCCGACGGCACCATGTTGGGCGGTCCGATGTATGCGCTGGAGCGGGGTTTAAAGATGAAATGGTTAGCCGTTCTCTTTTGCATCTTTGCCGCCGTTGCCGCCTTTGGCATAGGAAACACGGTGCAGGCCAATTCGATGGCGGTCATGCTCCACGAGACTTTTCGGATCTCGCCCCATATTACGGGCATGGTTACAGCCTTGGTCACTGCTTTGGTTATTATTTTTGGCGTCAAGGGAATAGCCCGTGTTTGCGGTATTTTGGTGCCTTTTATGGCCCTCTTTTATGTAATCGGATGCGTGGTCATTCTTTGTTTTAACGCTCCTTTTTTGGGAGAAACGGTAAAGATGATCTTTGAATCGGCTTTTAGCGCCAGGGCGGCGGGGTCGGGATTTGCCGGCGCCACTGTGATGATGGCCTTGCGTTTTGGGGTGGCTCGAGGACTCTTTTCCAACGAATCGGGTTTAGGGTCGGCCCCTATTGTGGCGGCTGCGGCCCAAACGCGCAATCCCGTGCGTCAGGCTTTAGTCTCCGCTACCGGAACTTTTTGGGATACCGTTGTGGTCTGCGCCCTCACGGGATTGGTGATTGTAAGCAGCATCATTGTTCATCCCGATATTGACCATACCCAAGGAGCAGCCCTGACCAAAGCGGCCTTTAGCAAAATACCGTACGTTGGCTCCTGGGTGCTGAGTATTGGACTGATTACCTTTGCCTTTTCTACTATTTTGGGATGGTCGTATTATGCAGAAAAAGCCATTGAGTATTTGGGAGGTAAAAAGACGATCAGGTATTACAGGGTGTTGTGGGTAGTTATGATTTATATTGGCGCCGTACTCAATTTGGGCTTGGTCTGGAACATTGCCGACGGCATGAACGCCCTGATGGCTATACCCAACTTGGCCGCCTTACTGTTGCTGAGCGGCGTAATTGCCAAGGAAACTAAGAAGTATTTATGGAATAACCGGTTGGATGATTATGGGGAATAAAAGGAAATCGACTTCAAGAGTGGCGGTATGCACTCTCTTTGCGTTGCTGTCGTCTTTAGCCTGGGGACAATCCGTTGATTTAATACAGTTTGACGCAAATTTTGAATCGGGGGCTTTCCAAAAAGCGGAGTTGCTGGACGCCGCATTGGTAAAGACAGACCTCAGGGATTCTGTTTGGCATCTTTCGTACAATATCTATTCCCAACCCGACCCCGTGAATCCCGTTGATACCGATTTAGCCCCCAGCGCCCGATGGTTTTATTTCCGAATGATTGGGGTAAAGGATAAGCAACTTTATCTGAATTTTTTCCAAACCGACCCCGTGCGTCCGGTATTTTCGTATGATGGTCGTCATTTTGAACGTTTGGCCGCCTATGAGTGTGTGGTGGAGCCGAGACGGCAAGGGCAGCCGGGACGCCGTCAGGTCAGGACTCGGTTTGATCGCGATACGGTCTACTTAGCCTATTATGATCCCTATACCTTTGCTTATTTGCAACAACGTCTTGTAGATTGGAGATCAACCGGAAATGTAATCGCTTTAGATACCATTGGCTATTCGTATCGCGGGCTTCCGTTGCAGATGATGACGGTTACAGATACTTCTGTTCCGGATACCGATAAGAAACGGATTTATATCCATGGCCGGACCCATACCAGCGAGACCCCCGGCAGTTGGCATTTGGATGGAATGATAGATGCCATTACTGCCAACACCCCCGAAGGGGCCGCCTATCGCAGGCAAATCGTCTTTTACATCCTTCCTTTTACCAATCCCGACGGAGTGGTAGAGGGGCTTTCCCGCTCCGGCGCACACGGAGTCAATTTAGAAGTCAATTATGACCGCCCAGATTCGTTAACCGTTCCGGAAGTAAAGGCGATCAAATCAAACCTGGAACGCCTTACGGCATCATCTCCTTTGGATATGTCGCTCAATATGCATTCCCAGGTAGAAGCCATGGCCACCTTTTGGGTACATACTCCTCAGGGAACCTCTCAAGCGTATTACCGGAATCAATTGCTTTTGGCCAATTTGACGATGTTTCAAAATCCACGGTTCGGCAAAAAAGACCTCAGTTTTTCGGATGGAGGCGCCCGCTATGTAGAAGGATGGATGTGGAATCGTTTTAAAGAGCGCACCACGGCTATAACCTTTGAAACTCCCTATACCTATTATCAGTTACAACCCGATGGAGATTGGGTTACTACCGATAACCTCAGGCAAATGGGGGGGCAACTTTTGCACGCCGTAGGGGAATATTTTGCCCTTTCGACCCCTTCAAGGGTTTTGGTGCAGGCGCAAAAACCTAAAAATATTAAACAGTGGGAATTTCAGACGCCTGAAGAGGAGTCTTTTATTGGAGATGGCGTCTATCGGGCCAAGCGCAACAATGCCAAAATTGCCTATCACGCTCCGCTTTTGCCGGCAGGACATTACCGTGTATATCGCTGGGTCCCAGGAAAAACAGTCGAAGTCAGTCCCGACGGAAGCAACGAGTGGGTCTTTATGGAAGATTTTGTGCAGACTAAAGCTGGGAGCTATAAAAAAGAGCTAAAAGTCAGTGCCGGTGCGGTTGAAAATGCATTGTTGATTATCCCTGTTTTATCCGCCGAATCTTATACCCAATAGCGGCAACAGTTATGGATACAATCGGGGATAAGAGGTTAAAGAAACAATAGGGCAGATAGGCCAATGTACTGATACCTAAAACTCCCGATTGAACCACGCCACAGGTGTTCCA
>WRJW01000040.1 GCA_009778375.1 Bacteroidota bacterium | reverse complement strand
TTTTCGATCTCGTCCAACAGCACTACGCAATAGGGCTTGCGCCGTACTTTTTCGGTCAACTGCCCCCCCTCTTCGTAGCCCACGTAACCCGGAGGCGCCCCAATCAGTCGGCTCAGGGCAAATTTTTCCATATATTCGCTCATGTCGATCCGCACCAGATTATCAACAGAGTCAAACAAATATTCGCTGATCACCTTGGCCAATTGGGTCTTGCCGACTCCCGTGGGTCCCAGAAAGATAAACGTGCCGATGGGTTTATTGGGGTCTTTGAGACCGGCACGATTTCGTTGAATGGCCCGTACCATCCGCTCCACCGCCTCATCTTGCCCAATAATCCGGTCTTTTACCGCCTGAGCCATAAGCATCAGGCGCTTCCCCTCTGACTCCGCCACACGGTTAACGGGCACGTTGGCCATCATCGATACCACCTCGGCCACCTCTTCGCGATCTACCGATGGTCGTTTTTGGTTCTCTTTCTCTTCCCATCGCGACTGCATCAATTTTAGCTCTTCTACAACTTCCCGTTCAGAGTTACGGAGCAGGGTGGCTTCTGTCAATTGGTCCCTGCTTATGGCTTCCCGTTTTTTGGCCCGCAAGGCTTCCAGTTCGACTTCCAAATCGTGCACCTCTTTGGGTACTTTTACATGTGCAAGATGAACCCTGGAACCCGCCTCGTCTAAAGCGTCAATGGCCTTGTCGGGGAGACAGCGGTCGGTAATGTACCGTTGGGTCAGCAGGACGCACGCCCTGAGCGCCTCGTCGGTGTAACTTACCTTGTGGTGCTCCTCATAGCGGAGTTTGGCGTGCCGTAAAATTTCGAGGGTCTCTTCTATATTGGTGGGTTCGACCATGACTTTTTGAAAACGGCGATCCAAAGCCCCGTCTGTTTCTACATATTCGCGGTATTCATCCAAAGTTGTGGCGCCTATGCACTGAATTTCTCCTCGGGCCAAAGCGGGTTTGAGCATATTGGCGGCGTCTAAGGAACCGGTAGCGCCGCCCGCCCCCACTAAGGTGTGGATTTCGTCTATAAAGAGGATAAGGTGGGCGTTTTTGCGCAGTTCGCTTAAGACCGATTTCATCCGCTCTTCAAATTGTCCGCGGTATTTGGTGCCCGCAACTAAGGATCCCAGATCCAAGGATATAATACGCTTTTCAAACAATACCCGCGCCACCTTTTTTTGGGCGATGCGCAGGGCTAATCCTTCTACAATCGCCGATTTACCTACCCCCGGTTCTCCAATCAGCACCGGATTGTTCTTTTTGCGCCTGCCTAATACCTGCGCCAAACGCTCGATCTCTTTTTCGCGACCCGTAACCGGATCTAATTTTCCCTGCACGGCCGCAGCCGTAAGGTCAAAGCCAAAGTGATCCAAGGTGGGCGTATCGCTCTGTCCCTTTGCAACAAAGCCTGTTTTTGGCACGGAAAGGTGGTCGCTTTTTTGGGGAGGATCGTCCGAATCAACATAATCCTCGTTACGCATGGACAATGGCTCCGACGAAGAGGTAATTAGATTGCGTATACTTTGGTAATGAATACCTTGTTCTGCTAAAATGCGTGCCCCTGCCGTACCTCCGTAGCGCAAGACGGCCAGCAGGAGGTGGGTGGCTAAGGGTTGAGACTCTCGGAGAGACATAGATTCTAAAAACATCATCTTTAAGGCATTTTCTGCAGATTTGGAGAGTACGAGCCGGTTGGCCTGATCGTAGGGAATCATAACTCCGGCCGCCACGCAGGCTTCTAAGCGGGTTTTAAATATTGACTCATTTAATCCAATAGAAGTCATTGTTTTAAATGCATCATTTTCCTTATGCCGGATAATGCCCAGAATAAAGTGGTCGAGCGTCATGGTGTAGTTGCCCAAACGCATGGCCTCTTCTTTGCTATACGATAGAATATCACTGAGTTCTTTAGATAATTGCAGATTCATCTCCTATAAAATATGGACAAAATTAGTATAATTTCAAGAATTATTTCTACATTTACAATCTTTTTTAACGTAACAGATCAGAAAATATAATGTCGGAAGAAGTGAATGAACCGTCAGGCAGAATCATCAAAATCAACATAGAAGAGGAGATGAAGAGTGCGTACATCGACTATTCAATGTCGGTGATTGTTTCCCGCGCCCTGCCT
The DNA here is from genome assembly GCA_009778375.1 of Bacteroidota bacterium. Taxonomy (GTDB): domain Bacteria; phylum Bacteroidota; class Bacteroidia; order Bacteroidales; family UBA932; genus WRBG01. The sequence continues at coordinate 953 of WRJW01000040.1, read as the reverse complement.
GATGTCCGGGACGGATTAAAGCCGGTGCACCGCCGCGTCCTTTTTGGAATGTCGGAATTGGGCCTTAGCGCCTCCAAACCCTTTAAAAAGGCGGCGCGTATAGTAGGTGAAGTATTGGGAAAATATCATCCGCATGGAGATTCCAGTGTGTACGAGGCCATGGTGCGTATGGCTCAGGAGTGGAGCATGCGTTATATGTTAATTGACGGACAGGGTAATTTTGGCTCGGTAGACGGAGACGAACCTGCGGCCATGCGGTATACTGAGGCACGTCTGTTAAAGATTGCAGAGGAGGCCTTAGCCGATTTAGATAAAGGTACGGTCGATTTTCGCCTAAATTTTGACGACTCGCTGGAAGAGCCTGCCGTGCTCCCCGGCAAGGTGCCGCTTTTATTGTTGAACGGAGCTTCGGGTATTGCGGTAGGTATGGCCACCAATATGCCCCCCCACAACCTCAGGGAGATTTCTGCGGCTGTCTGCGCCTATATAGACAATCGGGAAATCTCTACCGACGAGTTGATGTTGTACGTTAAAGGGCCTGATTTTCCGACCGGAGGCACCATACACGGAATAACCGGTATCAGAGATGCCTTTGAAACGGGACGGGGCCGCATTTTAGTGCGCGCCAAGACCGATATCGAAGTCTCTTCTACCGGACGCGAAACCATTGTGGTGCACGAAATTCCCTATATGGTCAATAAAAAGGAGTTGATCGAAAAGATTGCCGAATTGGTAGAGGAGAAAAAGTTAGACGGAATTGCCTACGTAAACGACGAGAGCGACCGGAACGGCATGCGGATGGTCATCAAACTCAAAATGGGCGCCATTGCCAATGTAGTTTTGAATAATCTCTATAAAGCCACCCAGTTACAGGCATCTTTCTCTGTCAATAATATTGCCTTGGTAGATGGCCGCCCTCGATTATTGAATTTAAAGCAACTGATTAAATATTA
>WRJW01000039.1 GCA_009778375.1 Bacteroidota bacterium | reverse complement strand
CCGAGTTCACTGTTCAGCAATTTACGAGGCATACATAAATCAAATATCCCAAATTGACAGGGCGTTTACTTTTTCCGTGAGGGGCAAAATATGTTCCGTGAGGCAAATCAACGAACCATACGTGAAGTTTTTTCCCAAAGAGGTTAAAATGTCAAAATTTTTCACCATTTTTTTATCAGGAGTGGCTGTGCGCTTGATTTCTATCGGATAGAACATGTTGTTTTGTACAATGAGCAAATCGATTTCCACTTTGTTGTGGTCGCGATAATAATAAAAATTTGGATGCAAACCATTGTGTTTATACGATTTAATCAATTCCGAAACCACAAAAGTTTCAAATATGGATCCGTTCATGGCGCCTGAAGACAGCGTTTCAGGCGTATTCCATTCGGTCAGATAAGCGCACAGACCGGTATCTAAAAAATAAAGTTTTGGACGTTTTATAATTCTTTTATTGAGATTTTCGTAATAGGGTGGCAACAAGTAAATGACCCCCGATGCATGTAATACTGATATCCACGATTTTACGGTATTCAACGAGACGAGCAAAGAATTGGCAATGTCGGCCATATTTAACTCCTGCCCTGTGCGTGCTGCTATTATTTTCATAAAATTGTAAAACAACAATTCGTTGCCGACATTCAAGAGTTGGCGCACATCGCGCTCTATGTATGTTTTAATAAGCGAATTATAATACATTGGCCAAACATCGTCGTCCTTCAATGTGATCTCCGGAAATGAACCCTTCCAAATGGTGCGGTATGTTTCTATGAGCGATTTTCGAGGTAAAATGCTTGTTGGAGACGGCGAAGGCAGAAAGGGTTTTTGCAAAGCTCCCTGCTCTGCCTGTTCGTAAATGGAAAATCCCATCAATTCCAATACAGCCAAGCGTCCGGCAAGGCTTTCCGACACCCCTTTCATCAAAAGGAATTGCTGAGATCCTGTCATCCATACTTGTCCTGACAGGTAAGAGTTGTCTACCAATAATTTTATATGAGGAAAAAGTTCGGGCGCATACTGAATTTCGTCGATCAATAACGGAGCCTTGTGTGTCTGAAAAAACAGATAAGCATCTTCTTTTGCCAGTTTTAACGACAAAACATCATCCAAAGTAATGTATTTTCTGTTGTCGGTTGCCAAATCTTGTAAGACCGTAGTCTTTCCCACTTGACGCATCCCGGTAAGTAACAGTACTTTGAAGTTGCTGTCCGCTTTTTGAATATGCGATGCTATAGTCCTATGTTTAAACATTTTACACTTGTTTTATACAAATATGCAATCCAACTGCAAAATTACATAAAAAAATGGATGTACAAAAACTTTCTTACCTTTGTTCACTCATGGCGCATTTATACATCATAGCGGGCTGCAACGGTGCCGGTAAAACTACCGCTTCCTTTACGATATTACCGGAAATGCTTCATTGTAAAGAGTTTGTTAATGCAGACGAGATTGCCAAAGGGCTCTCGCCTTTTAATCCCGAAAGCGTCGCTATTGAAGCAGGCCGGATTATGCTCCGGAGGATGCAGGAGTTGATCAAAGCTAAGGTCGATTTTGCTTTTGAAACCACCTTGGCCCCCCGAACCTACATACAGTTGGTAGCTTTGGCCAAATCCGAGGGGTATTTGGTAACTTTACTTTTTTTCTGGCTCAACTCACCCGATCTTGCAGTAGCAAGAGTAAAAATGCGTTATGCAAACGGTGGACATGATGTTGAGGAAAATGTGGTGCGTCGGCGCTACTTTTCGGGGCTGCGTAATCTTTTTTTGCTATATTTGCCGCTGTGTAATTTTTGGATGATGATCAACAGTTCCGTGACCCCGTCCGAGTTGATTGCCGAGCGGGCTGACGGAAAAAAGATTAGCGTTCATCAATTTCGAATATATAACGAAATAGTTAACTATGAGTGAAAAAGAGTGCAAAGAACTCCGCGAAAAAATCCTGAAAGGAATTAACGTGGCGTTTACGCGTCTGTTGCAGGAGAAACAGAGGAATAACTGCGATTTGGTGATTTCCCGTAACGGCCGACAGATTGAGCAGGTAAAAGCTGCCGAACTGTTGGTCCGCGTCCAGCCGCAATAGCGCTAAACAATTCATGCAAAAGCGTCCGTATGTTGTGTGCGGACGTTTTTTATTTTGCTCCTCTTTAAACTTTCCGGACAAGCCAATGTCTCATGTAGACACCAAGCCGATTGATATGAAAAAACGCATCCGCTCTCTGCTTTTTTTTGGTATAACTGCCCTCATTTTGGTGGTGGCAGGTTACTACTTTTACACGCGCGTAGTTGCCCCTCCGCCCAAGATGAATGCAACCGCGCCGGCAACTAATTCGGGAGGCGCCGGAGGGCGATCCTTGCCGGTATCGATATATATTGCAGGATATTACGATATTTCGGACGGGAATTCTGCGGTTGGGATTCTTTTGGCCAATGAAACAGTGGATTTAGCCTGTCAAACTTCCGGTAAGGTAGTGTTGATTAATTTCGAAGAGGGCCAAAGGGTAGAAAGGGGCGATTTGTTGGTAAAGATCGACGATTTGGATTTACAGGCCCAACTTACCCGTGCCGAACATCAGTTTAGTTTAGCCGCCGAAAAATTGGAACGGCAACGGATCCTCTTTGAAAAAGACGCCGTCAGCCGCGAAGCCTTTGACCAGGCGCAGACTGATTATAATTTGATCGAGGCCGATATAGAGTTGCTTAAAGTCAGGATTGACCGAACAGAGATCAAAGCCCCTTTTAGCGGGATCATAGGGTTTAGAAGCATATCCTTAGGAGCCTATCTGCAGGCAGGCGCCAAGGTGGCTACGCTGACGGATATCTCTACCCTCAAGCTCGAATTTTCTGTCTCCGAAAAAAATGTCTTTCAGCGGTTAGAGGGATCTACCGCCATCTTTTCCGTGACCGGAAGCGAAAGAGAATATTCTGCAAAGGTATATGCCATAGATCCGGTTTTGGAGGAGAAAACCAAAACGGTGGGTTTGAGGGCCTTGTACGATAACCGAGAGGGACTGTTACGGCCCAATATGAGCGCTA
>WRJW01000038.1 GCA_009778375.1 Bacteroidota bacterium | reverse complement strand
TCTCCCGCCGGATGTGGGTGCGACGCCAAAGAGACGGCATCGGGCAACGATGCGGCCAATTCGATTCCGTCCGGCACAGGATCCAGTATGATATTGCTGAGTACAATGTTTCTGCGATTTGGCAGAGGGTGCCCGATAGAGGCAAAGGTATTAAGTCCCATCATTACGGTATGTCCCGTAGTTACGCGCTTAAAGTAGTGCAAATCCTCCGAAATTTTCCAAAGGAGTTGCTGTTGGTATCCAATAGCATTATCGGGGGCAAGGGCAACAATAATAGAAATCATAGAAAGAGTATTATACGGCAACAGGGGCTTTAATAGCAGGGTCAGGATTATAGTTTTCCAAAGAAAAATCTGCAAAATCAAAGGAGAAAACATCCGTGACTTGAGGGTTGAGGTGCATGACAGGCAGGGTTTTAGGTTTACGTTCCAATTGGGTTTTTACCTGCTCAATATGATTAACGTAGATATGTGCGTCTCCAAAAGTGTGGATAAATTCGCCGGGCTTTAGACCGCAAACCTGTGCCAGCATAAGGGTAAGCAGGGCATACGAAGCAATGTTAAAGGGTACGCCCAAAAAGAGGTCGGCGCTACGCTGGTAGAGCTGACAGGAAAGCTTTCCGTTTGCGACATAAAATTGAAACAGGGCATGGCAGGGGGGAAGGGCCATATTGTCCAATTCTCCTACGTTCCAAGCGCTTACAATATGACGGCGTGAGTCGGGATGGTTTTTAAGGCTTTTAACCAAAGCACCAATCTGGTCGACCTCACCCCCGTCTGCCGCAGGCCAGGAGCGCCATTGGCGGCCGTAAATGGGACCTAAGTTGCCGTTGGTATCGGCCCATTCGTCCCATATAGTAACGCCGTGTTGGTTAAGCCAGCCAATATTGGTGTCGCCTTTTAAAAACCAAAGAAGTTCGTAAATGATCGATGCAAGGTGTATTTTTTTGGTGGTGAGCAAAGGAAATCCATCCTGCAGGTTGATGCGCATTTGGTAGCCAAAAATACTGAGGGTACCCACGCCGGTACGGTCGCTTTTGCGCTGTCCGTGCTCAAGCGTATGTTTTAACAGGTCCAAATAGCAATTCATCCGGCAAAGGTAAGCAAAAATTCGTATCTTAGCGGGCTGATAAAAATAGAGCTATGTACAGAACCCATACCTGCGGAGCGCTCCGCATGACCCATCAGGGATTAGACGTATGTTTGGCCGGCTGGGTACAGCGGCTACGGAAATTTGGCGGAATGACGTTTATTGATCTGCGTGATCGTTACGGAATTACCCAACTTACCATAGAGGAACAGGCATCTGCCGATTTGCGTGAAATATGCGATAAATTGGGTCGGGAATTTGTAATTCAAGCCAAAGGTAAAGTGGTAGAGCGCAGCAATAAAAATCCCAGAATCGATACAGGGGATATAGAAATAGCCGTGTCGGAACTTGTACTCTTAAGTGCCGCCCAAACGCCTCCTTTTACCATAGAAGACGAGACCGACGGGGGAGAAGAGCTTAGGGCAGCCTATCGTTATATTGACCTGCGCCGCAATCCCTTAAAACGAGCTATTATGCTAAGACATACCATGGCTCAAGAGGTAAGGAACTATTTATCGAGCCAAAATTTTCTCGAAATTGAAACGCCGGTACTGATTAAGTCTACTCCCGAAGGGGCCCGCGATTTTGTAGTTCCCTCCCGCATGAACCCCGGTCAATTTTATGCCCTGCCCCAAAGCCCCCAGACTTTTAAGCAATTGCTGATGGTGGCGGGTTACGACCGTTATTTTCAGATTGTGCGCTGTTTTCGCGACGAGGATTTACGGGCCGACCGTCAACCCGAATTTACCCAGATCGATTGCGAAATGGCCTTTGTGGAGCGCGAAGAGGTACTCCAAACTTTTGAGGGATTGGCCAAGCATCTTTTTAAAAATGTTTTATGCGGTTATTTGGGACATACTGATCATCCTCGATTCAGCCGCCCTTTTCCCCGCATCTCCTACGCCGATGCCATGCGTTATTACGGATCGGACAAACCCGACATCCGTTTTGAGATGAAGATTTGCGACCTGACCGCTCTATCCAAAGGATACGGATTTTCTGTTTTTGACGGCGCCGACTATACAGGCGGGATTTGCGTACAAGGAGCGGCGGATTATACCCGTAAACAATTGGACGAATTGACCGAATGGGTAAAACGTCCCCAAATCGGCGCCAAGGGCTTAGTGTACGCCCGCGTCACCGCAGAAGGCGTAAAGTCCAGCGTAGATAGATTCTATACTCCGGAGGCATTGCGGCAATGGGCCTTACAAATGGGCGCCGTGGAGGGCGACCTGCTGCTCATCCTTTGCGGTACGGAGAAAAAAACGCTGGAAGCCCTGGGCGCATTGCGTCTCGAAATGGGTAATCGGTTGGGATTAAGAAAAAAAGAGGAGTTTGCCCCTCTTTGGGTATACGATTTTCCCTTGTTGGAGTGGGACGACGAGACCCGGCGTTTTTACGCCATGCACCACCCGTTTACTTCGCCCAAACCCGAAGACATGAGTGCATTTTACAGCCACAGCAAAGAAGATTTGGAACAGGTGTGCGCTAACGCTTACGACTTTGTCCTCAACGGGGTAGAGATCGGGGGCGGGTCGATTCGAATCCACGACTCGGCGGTGCAAAAAAGGATGTTTGAGGTGTTGGGATTTGCGCCCGAAGAAGCAGAAAATCGTTTTGGATTTATCATCAATGCCTTTAAGTATGGCGCTCCGCCCCACGGCGGAATAGCCTTTGGCTTTGACCGATGGTGTGCGGTCTTTGGAGGATCCGAAAGCATTCGCGACTATATTGCTTTTCCCAAAAACAATGCCGGACGCGACATGATGCTTGATGCGCCGTCTCGTATTGACGATGCTCAAATGAAAGAATTGGGGTTGGCAAGTACGGTTGATTAGATTATTTAAACTGCACGATCACATAAATATTGTTATCATCCTCTTTAAGGGTGGCTACTAATTCTTT
>WRJW01000037.1 GCA_009778375.1 Bacteroidota bacterium | reverse complement strand
TCGTCGTCTACTTCGTTTCCCTGGGTAGAGGGGCCGGTGGGAACCCTTGTGGCGCGCACCACGGCCACGCCTCCTTGGGCAGCCCTGGCCAAAGCCTCCCATGCAAGGGTGGGCGGGTTTCCGTTGCCTACACCGGCATAAACAATTCCTTTTACGCCGGATGCTACGGCGGCCTGAATAAACAAATCGTCCGCACCGGCGTATCCCATAATAATTTCTACACGAGGCAATTCGCTAAGGGTAGATACGTCAAATTCGCTGTGCAGGGTATGCCGCTTTTGGGAACTTCGTACAAAAATGGGTTTTCCATCGTACATATACCCGATGGGGCCGTAATTGAGCGATTGAAAAGTGCTTACGTTTAAGGTATGGGTTTTGGTCACGTCGTCGGCGCTTAAAATACGGTCGTCCATGAGTTGCATTACCCCCTGTCCCTTAGATTCGGGCGCAACAACGCAGGCAACGGAGTTATAAAGGTTGCGGGGTCCGTCGGCGCTCAGGGCGGTGGAGGGACGCATGGATCCGGTAAGTACCACCGGCTTGTCACTTTTTACCGTCAGGTTCAAAAAATAGGCAGTCTCTTCCTGGGTGTCGGTGCCGTGGGTAATGACCACGCCCGCCGTCTCTTCCTGCAACAGGAGTTCGTTGATGCGCTTAGATAGCCTGAGCCATATTTGGGTATTCATATCCTGGCTGCTGATATTCACTATTTGTTCGCCTCTGACTGTAGCAATATCCGACACTTCGGGAACCGCGGCCAGTAATTGCTCTACCCCTATAGTTCCGGGTCTATACTGAGCCGCAGTAGTGGAGTTTCCGGTACCGGCAATGGTACCTCCGGTGGCTAATATGTAGACCACCGGCTTAGGCGTTTGGGCGGAGGTTGGATACTGGACCAACAGGCATATTGAAAGACAGATGCCGATTAAAGATATCCGTGACATGGCGGCGCTATTTACCGTAAATATCTTCTAACCATTGTGCCAGATCTGCTCCCATCACGTTGCGGGCTATGATTGTGCCCTGTGGGTCAATCAGAAAGTTTGTGGGAATGGCACGGGCGCCGTAGGCTATGGAGGGTTCGCAGGCCCAGTATTTAACATCCGATACCTGTATCCAGGGAAGTTGATCTTCTGCAATACCTTGAACCCACGCCTCTTTAGTCATATCCAAAGAGACCCCGAAAATCTCCCATCCTTTGGGATGGTATTTTTTGTAAAGTTTGACCAAATTGGGGTTTTCTGCCCGACAGGGGCCGCACCACGATGCCCAAAAATCGAGCAATACATAATTACCCAAACATTCCGACAACTTATGCACTTTTCCATCAGGATCGGGTAAGGCAATTTCAATAGATGGTTGACCAACGGCTACCCTGCGGTAGGTATCGATCAACTGATACAACAGTTTGATATAGGGCGATGTTTCGATTACTTCGGGGTCAAATAAATCGGCAAGAGCGGTCAGTTCGTCGGGCGATACGTTGTAAGAGTAGTTACGCCAAAGACGATAAGGCAAGGAAAAAGAGGCGGGGTTTTGCCTGATTTGTTCGGCAATATCCAACCTGCTTCTTTGGGAGTCTTTGTATACGCTGTCTGCCGCCGATCCGCTTACCTGAGAATTGGCTCGGTTTTCCATGTCAATATCCACGGCAATGGGACTGTTTTCGAGAAAAACCTCTACTGAGGGGCCTGCAGCCACGGCTATACGGTAGAGTTCGGGCACGTCTAAAGTTCCCGTAAAGGTAAATGCCCCTTGAACAATTGCGGCCGTATCTACGTTGTCAAATTGCTTGTTGTCGGTATTAAAATGTTGCAAATATACCTGTTCTGCCTGGCCGTTCATCAAGGTTCCGGTTATATGATACGCAGGAAGTTCCGACCGATGGGTACAGGCTAAAAAAAAGGGAAGCAAAAGGAGAAGAAGAAAGGGTTTGGTTTTCATGTGGTAATATATTGGTGATTATGCATAATTTTAAATCGGATTAAGCGCCAAAATCGTCAAACAGCACATTTTCTGAAGGTACTCCCAGATTGTCGAGCATGGCAGTGACGGCATTGGTCATTAGCGGCGGGCCGCAAAGGTAGTATTCAATATCTTCGGGCGTTTCGTGTTTTTTGAGGTATTGGTTAAGGATAACCTGATGGATAAAACCCACGGGGCCTGTCCATTGGTCTGAGGGGAGGGGTTCGGAGAGGGCAATATAAAAACTGAAATTGGGAAACGCTTTGGCAATGGCGCGAAACTCTTTTTCGTAAAATAGCTCCCGTTTAGAACGGGCTCCGTACCAAAAAGTTACTTTTCGATGGGTTTTGAGGGTGTGAAAAAGATGAAAGATATGCGAGCGCATGGGGGCCATGCCGGCTCCGCCTCCGATAAACATCATTTCGTTTTGGGTGTCGCGGAGAAAAAACTCCCCGTAGGGGCCCGAAACCATCACCTTGTCTCCGGGTTTGCGGGAAAAGAGGTAGGAAGAGCAGATACCCGGATTTACCCTCATAAAGCCTCCCTTGGCTCGATCCCACGGAGGGGTGGCCATCCTGATGTTGAGCATCACTATATTTCCTTCGGCAGGATGATTGGCCATGGAGTAGGCACGAAAGGCAGGCTCCGGATTTTTCATCTGCAACTCCCAAATTTTCATGGCGTCCCAGTCGGAACGGTATTCCGGTTCGACCTCCACCTCTTTGCTAAAGTCTACAACACATTTGGGCACATCGATCTGGATGTAACCGCCAGATTTAAAGTTAAGCGTCTCGCCTTGAGGTAATCTGACTACAAATTCCTTAATAAATGTAGCCACATTCCGGTTGCTTACCACTTCGCATTCCCATTTTTTTACCCCCAGCACCTCTTTGGGGATTTCTAACTCCAAATCTTCCCTTACTTTGACCTGACAACCCAACCGCCACTGGTTTTGCTGCTGTTTGCGTGTAAAAAAGCCCGTTTCGGTGGGTAAAATCTGACCGCCTCC
>WRJW01000036.1 GCA_009778375.1 Bacteroidota bacterium | reverse complement strand
GTCTATCACCGCATAATCTGCCGAAGCCATGATGTCGCAGGGGCGATGCAACTCTGTAATCTTGCGGGCGCAATCCAAACTCCCCGCCCCTTCCGACAACACCCTCACCTTGGGGTGCATCATCATAAAGGTATCGGCCATCGCCTTGATGGGAAGCGAGAGGCTACCGGCATGAAAAATAATCAGGTTACCGCTTAGTTCCGTCTCTACTTTTTTTTTACCTCTTCGGGGGCGTAGAAGAGACGGATTTTGCTCAATCCCTTAATGGCTCTATCGACCATCATGTCGCATCCGGCGTAGGTAGAGAAACCTTCGCGGCCCTTCTCTCCCTTTTGGTCGCCATCGTACATCAAAATCATCTCCGCCATATCGTTACGGTTCATCACTTCTGAAAAGGAGACGGCGGCGCGGTATCCGTCCAACCCCTCCACAGAGAACATGCCGGTGCGCAAATCTTTGGGCGTAACTTCATAATAGGAGTCCATCACCTCCGACAAGCGCCAACCTTTGTAGCTTCCATAACCCTTGTATCCCATGCCGTGCCCATACAGTACATTTGCATACTCATTCTTGGGTATCCGCTCCATGAGCCGGTCAAATTCGGCGCTTTTTGCATCCAATGTAACGGCGCTTCCGTCTGCCTGTTCAAATATCAGGGAGTAGGAGGGATCGGTTCTGTTTTGGTCCACAATATAATCGCCTTTTAACGAGCGAATGGTAATGGAGGTGGGGGCAGAGATGTTTCGCTCGCTCAATCGGTCGCTTCCGGCAACCAATTTTGTGGCGACGGGAATCTTCCACAACTCGCCCGTTTTTCCGGGTTTTACCCGCGTAACGTATTTTGCAATGATGACGTTATACATATTGGCGGCGTAAAAAATTTCGCCCCAACTAAACACCGCCGTCTCTCCGGCATCGTTGCGCACCTCTATGTAAAGGTCTCCCGGAGGATAAAAATCCTCTTTACTCAACTTGTCTACTTTAATGGCGCTCAAAATGTCGCAGAGGGCGTAGCCGTCGTATCGGAATAATCCTTCAAAGGCAACCTCATTACCGCCGACGTGCGCCTCGCGAACGCCCACCGAACGGTACGGTATCCGCTTTAACTTTACCACCTGTTCGTAGGGAACCTCTCCCATAACGGTAATTCTATCAGGACCTTTTAACTCAATCGCCTCTTCCTGACTGTAATAGTTATTGGAACCCGATTGCCATTGCCACGTGGCGCCGCTTATGGCGTCGGGCCACCAGCGACAAGAGGATAATACAAACATACCCGCTAAAAATGAGAAGTATAAAAGTAATTTTCTAAGCATCCTAACCTCCGCTAACCAAATGAATAATCAGTAACTCATCCCCATCCCGCACCAAAGTGGAGGCATAATCGTTTTTGCCTACCAAAACCCCGTTGAGTTTTACCACCAAGAGTTTAAACTGAAAGGACTTGTGCTGCATGATCTCGGTAATACTGAGCTCGCAGGCGTCAAACGTTTCGGGTCGGTTATTAAGGGTAATGATCATTGATCGATTTTTCCTGTTTATTGCCGCAAAAGTAAAATTTTTCCGCAACCTTTGCAACCAAATGAGTCGGGAAATACGTCTAACAGGAAACATCAAAAAATTTTTATTCACCTTTAACATTTTTAATTATGGACTTAATTACCCTCATTTTCCTCTCTTTGCCTTTTGCTTTTGTCATCGCAATTACCTGGCTCAAAGTTATCGAAAAACACAAGCGCCAGCAACTTCAGGCCGATTTGTACGCCAAAGCACTCGAAAAAGGGCAACCCGTACCGACCGATTTGTTTGAAGAAAAAAACAAATTGCACAAACCGCTGCATATCGGAATCATCCTGGTGGCCTCCGGCATAGGAATTACCCTTTTCTTGTGGTTATTGTTTTCAGCCATGGACAGCTTTGGAGATTCGATGTACCGCTCTATTGCCTGGGTGGGCATCCTGCCCTTTTTTGTAGGTATTGCTTTTTTACTTATTCATCTCATCGAAAAGAAAAAGGGTGCGAATGAAGAAGCACAATGATGCCCTGCTTGTATCGCGTGCCGCGTTGCTGGGCGACCGAAATGCCTTTGGCCGATTGGTCGAGGCGTATCAGTCGCCCATACGACGTTTCTTCTATAACCTGACTAAAGGGGACGAAGAATTAAGCAAAGACCTGGCCCAGGATACCTTCGTTAAGGCGTGGCTGCACATTGGTTCGTTCCGAGCCGCAGCCACGTTTTCGACCTGGCTCTTCCGCATTGCCTATCGCGTCTTCTACGACGATGTGCGTGCGAAAAGACCCATTGCCCAAACAGACGTTGTGAACACGAAACAACCTACAACGATAGCGGTTTCGGGCAAAGATTTTGAAATTGATTTTAAAGAGGCGTTACGCCTTTTAAACGAATACGAACAAGCCGCCATGTTGTTATTTTATATTGAAGACCAAACTGTTACAAATATTGCACGCATCCTGCAATGTCCGATAGGCACTGTCAAATCGCACCTCCATCGCGGAAAAGAAAAAATGACCCCATATTTTGAACATTATGCATGAACACGATTTAAAAAAGTTATTCGACCCTCTTAAAACAGCGATTCCGGACCAGGGCTTTTCGGAGGAAGTAGTCCAACGTCTTCCCAAACGCAAAAATTTGCTGCCCCAAATCGTTCTGATCGTTTTTATTTTGTTGGGATTAATTCTTACAATTGGCATACAAGGAGTTACAAATATACACGAACAAATCGTCGGCCTGTCAAAATCTATCGGTCAGATGCAAGCGCCCTCTTCTATAGCGATTATTACCTATTTGGGCTTGTTTTTGTGGACAGTGACCACCGGATACGCCCTTACCCGCGCCGTAGAGGGGTGAAGATACCGCAACCCTCACATCACTCTTTTAAGCCAATGGAGAAAAACGGGATCTTGGATCTCGATCCTTTTTTGATGTT
>WRJW01000035.1 GCA_009778375.1 Bacteroidota bacterium | reverse complement strand
GTAGTCGATAATCAGGCGCAAAATTTAGCCGTTGGTGAGCAAATTACGTCCGACATGCTCTTTTCCAAAGGGATTATTGAGTTTCAAAACAAGCAGTTTAATGCAGCCCTATCGTATTATAATCAGGCTATATCGTTAGATCCGGTCAATATCTATTATTACATGAACAGGGGCGCCCTTCAGAGCGAGATGATTGAGTTTATATCGTCTATGGATAATAATGTACAGGTACTTACTTTGGACGATGCAGGGACTACCCGTGCGCGCGTTCAGGAACAGAGCAGACGCAACTATGACTATTCTGCTGCCATAAACGATATGGAAAAAGCCGCCGGTATGGCACCCGATTTTGCCTACGCCCACTACAATTTGGGCAACCTTTATTGTTTGTCGGACCGAATGCCCGAATCAATCAGGGCTTATACCCGCGCCATTGAACTGTACCCTTATTTAGCCGAGGCCTATTACAACAGGGGATTGATTCAGATCTATTTGAAAGATAAGGAAAAGGGGTGCATCGACATCAGCACCGCCGGCGAATTGGGGATTAAAGATGCGTACAGCGTTATTAAAAAATATTGTGTAAAGGCGGATTAAAAGCCTATTTTCGCAACCGATTCAATGAGCGGATCATGGCCTCATCCCGACCTATATAGCGGATAGCCAATACCGTAAGAATGGCGGCTATCAAAGGGAACACAGCGGTGAAGGAGAAGGTAGCGCCGGGGATACGATCAAAGAAAAAAAAGTAAAGTATCCATCCCTGTAATCCTATGAGTATAATTGTATTGTATACAGAAATCCGAATTTGAATCATACGTGCTTTGTATAAAAAAATCGTAGACAACTGGGCAAAAAGTGCGATGGCGGCGAGCACCAAAAGAGGTAGTACTTCGTGGCAAAATATTTTTTCCGCTCCGGGCAGATAGATTAAAGGAAAAGAGAGCAAAAGAATTATCAGCGCAAAAGCCGCCAAGAGATAGAGGGTTTGAATACGTTGCAACATGGTTTACGAATTTGCTGCAAAAATAGAAATAAAAGCGTACTTTTGCCTTTTTAATGATAAAATGAGCGCTATTCCTCCCTCTGAATTGATGGTACATGCCGATGGATCTATTTTTCATCTGCATCTGCGTCCCGAGCAGTTGGCCGATACGGTGGTATTGGTCGGAGACCCCGGACGCGCCCAGCATATATCGACTTTTTTTAATTCTGTGGAATTCGAGCAACACTCCAGAGAGTTTGTTTCGGCTACCGGTGATTACAGGGGAACGAGGATAACCGTCCTTTCTACCGGAATAGGCACCGACAATATAGATATTGTCCTTAATGAATTGGATGCTTTGGCCAATATTGATTTAACTACCCGCACCATAAAAACGCATCACCGAAGTTTGCGTTTGGTCCGTTTGGGAACATCCGGGGCCTTGCAGCCCGATATTCCCATTGGAAGATTGATTCTATCCAAAATCTCCATAGGTTTTGACGGACTGCTCAATTGGTATGCCGGACGGGAAAGGGTATGTTTGGCCGATTATGAGGAGGCCTTTGTAGCGCATATGGAGTGGCCATCAGGTTTACCGGCCCCTTATTTTGTGCCCAATTCTTTGCAACTTGCCGATTTGCTAACCCCAATATCTGCGCAGGGCATGACCGTTTCTGCCCCCGGTTTCTACGGACCTCAGGGCAGGGTGCTACGGCTTCCGCTCAGGGACGCAGGGTTGCTGGATAAGATCGAATCGTTCCGGTTCCAAGGCGACCGGATTTGCAATTTTGAAATGGAGGGATCGGCCATAGCCGGACTGTCCGCCTTGATGGGGCATCAATCTGCTACCATCTGCCTGATTATTGCCAATCGATACCAAAAGCAAAGTAATACATCCTACCAGAACCTTATGGATCAATCCATAGAGCTGGTTTTAGATAAATTGGCCGGTTTATGACCACCAGCGGCCATCAGGATTTAGCTGCCTTAGTGTCGCTTTTGGATGATTCCGACCATGAGGTAATACCTGTGGTACGGGATCGGCTGGTTGGTATGGGCCCTCCGGTCATAGGTATACTCAAGTCATACAGGCAACGATGTAGCCATAACCCACAACTGGCGCAGCGGTTGGAGCGTGTGATTGCCGACATACAGGTTAACCGGGCCTCCGAAGCCCTTATGGAATGGTGTTCGGAGGAGGATCCGGAGTTGATTCGGGGTATCTGTTTGCTGTTTGAACTGATATCGCCCGAAACCCCTACTTCTTCCATTATTCAGAGCCTTAATGAGATGGCCAATGAGGTATGGATGGAACTCCGCGACTCCCAAACGGTGGTAGAACAGGTAAACCTGTTCAATCATATTTTTTATCATCGCTTTGGATTTAGGGCAGAAGATCCATTTTTGTCGGAGCTAAAGACTGCCTTGCCCGATTATGCACTGACCAACCGAAGGGCTAATCCCATCCTTTTTGGATTGATTTATTTAGCTTTTGCTTTCAGGTCCGGAGTAGCCATACGGGCTGTGGCGTTTCCGGGGGGCTTTTTGCCGGTATTTGTAGACGGTCTGGATCGGATATTATTCTATATCAATATATTTGAATCGGGAGCGCTGTTAAGCGAGGAACAATTGCGTCGTTTTTTGGCCGATTTCGGCTTTGTGATTCCTCAAAAGGATTTTGTGCCTTGCGGTGTGGTTACCTTGGTGGGGATATATGCAGAATCGCTCTATTTTATTGCCGGAAACAGGGGAGACAAAGAGATGGAGCAGGCGTTGGAAGAGGCGCTTGCCTGCTTTGGAGATAAACGCTACCTAATTATGGAAGAGGATGAATAGAGCGGAAAACGAGGTTCGAACTCGCGACCCTCAGCTTGGGAAGCTGATGCTCTACCGACTGAGCTATTTCCGCAAATATTGAAACACAAAGGTAGTAAGGTAAATGGAATCTGCAAAATAATTT
>WRJW01000034.1 GCA_009778375.1 Bacteroidota bacterium | reverse complement strand
ATGATCAAGGCAAAAGGGAATGGAGCGCAGGTAGAAAAGGAAAATTATGTATACGTGCGTTATGCCGAGTTGGATTTTAACGAAAATTACCTTGCGATGTCCAGTAATTTGATTAACGCCAGCACCATTTGCTCCACGGAAGAACATTTGGCCAAACAGATGGGCCTCTATTCTCCGGCCATCTATTATGGACCTGTGCTCTCTTTTCGTGGGCAAACATGGATGGCGGGGATTAATACCTTGTATGAGGGGTTGGATGAGGTGCTCCTAACCATGAAGGAGGGGGATAAAAGGCGGATTTGGCTTCCTTCGTGGCTCTCTTCTTACGGCTATATCGGCAGCAGCCCTGCTAAATCAGCTACTCAGGTGTACGACGTGGAGGTGGTAAAGGTGGTTTCCGACATCGAACAATTTCAGATCGACTCTTTGGAATCGTATCGCGACAAATATTACCCGGGAATCGATTCGCTCTCCTATGGTTTTTATAAAAAGACGTTGAAAGAGGGAACCGGAGATACCTTGAAAAACGGAAACAAAGTAAATATTTGGTATGTAGGGAGGTTGTTAGACGGCTATATTTTTGATACCAATATGGCCGATACGGCCAAAAAGTATGACCTGTATGGGCGTATTTACAGCAATGGAACGCTCAGGCCGTATGAGGTTATGACGGGTGAGTGTAAAGAGGAGGGGGTTTTTGAGGCGACAGACAGCGATGGCAGTTCCGGATCTGTGGTTTCGGGATTCTCCAAAGCCATCTTTAACATGAAGCATGGAGAGGAGGCGGTAGTTTTCTTCTATTCAGGATTAGGTTATCAGGACAAACACGATAGTGATGACAATCAGATACAGCCTTTTAGTCCTTTGGTATTTTACCTTAAAGTCGAAAGAATCGACAGTGATGAGGAGGAGGGCGGCGGCGGAGATACTACCCCATAAACCGATAATGTGGTCCAAAGCGTTCAAAAGCAGCCTTGTCTAAGGTTTCGCGGTGATTTGGGTGGGCAATGCTGATGATTAGTTTAGTCCGCTCCTGCAGCGATTTTCCATAGAGATTTACCGATCCGTATTCCGTTACCAACCAGTGAATATGGCTGCGGGTAGTTACTACGCCTGCGCCGAGGGCGAGTACAGGAGCAATTTTACTGACTCCCTTTGGGGTAACCGAAGGCATGGCGATGATCGCCTTACCTCCTTGAGATAGAGATGCTCCGTAAATAAAATCCACCTGTCCGCCCACGCCGGAGTAAAAAGCAGTACCCAAAGAGTCGGCGCATACCTGTCCCGTTACATCTATCTGTAACGCCGAATTGATGGCGGTTACTTTGGGATTTTTGGCAATAATATAAGGGTCGTTGGTATAGGCTACATCCATCATGGCCACCATGGGGTTGTCGTCTATAAAATCGTATACCTCCTGAGAACCCATCAAAAAAGTCGAAACTAATTTTTCTCTGTCAATGTTTTTAGCCGTTCCGTTAACCACCCCTGTTTTAACCAAGTTCAAGACCCCGTCTGCAAACATTTCGGTGTGAATCCCCAAATTTTTGTGCCCCCCCAATTGGGCCAAAACGGCATTCGGAATCGAGCCAATACCCATTTGCAGGGTGGCGCCGTCTTCGATCAACGCCGCGCAATGCCTGCCAATGGCGCACTCTTGGGGGGTAGGGGGGGTAAAATGGGCCTGTTCCAAAGGGTTATCCGCCTCTACAAAGAGATGGATACGGCTTAAGGGAATCATGGCGTCTCCAAAAGAGCGGGGTACATATTTATTTACCGCGGCAATTACATGTTGAGCCTTTTCCATGGCGGCTAAGGTAGCGTCAACAGAGGTGCCCAAAGATACGTAGCCGTGCCTGTCGGGGGGAGAAACCTGTATCATCACCACATCGCAGGGGAGGGTTCCGGAACGGTAAAGTTTTTGCGTCTCGCTCAAAAAGACGGGAATGTAGTCGGCATAGCCGGCCTGTACCGATTTGCGTACGTTGCTGCCAACAAAAAAGGCGTTGTGCTGAAAAATGCCCTCATATTTTGCCTCTGCGTAAGGGGCGCTCCCTTCTGTATGCAGGTGGTGGATGTACACATTCCGGAGGAATCCCGCATCTCCCCTGCGGCAGAGGGCGTCAATCAATACTTTGGGGGCGTTGGCCACGCTGCTGAGGTGCACATGATCGCCCGATTTGACGCGTTGTACCGCCTCGTCGGCGCTAACAAATTTAAAAGGTTGAGGGTTCATATAAAACTATTTTCGGGTGTAAAAATAGGAATTCTTTTCTACCTTTGTATCGTTATACCTGAATAATTATCTTTGGGCCTTATGCTTGTCACCCTCACTTCGGACTGGAACCGGCGGGATTATTATGCCGGCAGCCTTAAAGGGGCTATTCGCGCTCGGTGTCCGGAGGTAGAAATAATAGATATAACGCATCAAATCAGGAGTTTTGATATAGTTCAATGTGCTTTTGTTCTCAGACATTCTTTTGTTCATTTTCCGACGGGCACCATCCATTTGATGGCAGTGCAATGCGAACCCGGCCCCTTGGTGCCCATGGTGATTGTATATGCCCGCGATCATTATTTTGTGGGCCTGAACGATGGTCGCTTTAGCTTGCTTTTGGACGATCCTCCGGTAGAGGCCTTTGCCCTTCCTACTCCCGTGGGGCCCCACTCTTTTGCCTCACTTTCTCTCTTTTGTCGGGCGGTGGCGGCTGTGGTAGAAAATCGGGTGGAAAAAGAGACAAAAGTCTGTACCCTGCAGGCCGAATCGTATAGCCGTCCGGTATACAGCGCCGCAGAAATAGTAGGCAGGGTGGTGTATATTGACTCTTATGGAAACGCCATTACCAATATTAATCGGGCGCTTTTTACAAGGGTAGGCCAGGGGCGTGCATTTGAAATCTTTGTGCAGGGGCCGTATGCCAAATTGGAGGGGATTG
>WRJW01000033.1 GCA_009778375.1 Bacteroidota bacterium | reverse complement strand
TCCCTTCTATGGATTGAACCATAAAGGAGGGCAAACGATAGGCGTCAAAGGTAACATTTGCGGCAAATTGTGTTTCGGACTCCAAAAGGGCCAGCACGTAATTGGAAGCTTGATAGGCAGGGTCTGCAAATTTTTCCGATGCAACGGGAGCCGATACCCACTTTTTTTCGTAGGTGTAGCTCTTTACCTCTTCCTGACCTCCGCCGATCTTATCTCTTTTGATGGTAGTTACTTTTTCGGTATACTGATAATATGCTACGCTTCGCGTTAATTTAAGGGCTACCGTGCTGACGCCAAACTGACTGTCGGTAAGGATATCGGCGGTATGGGCAAAGGCGGTGGCGTGGATAACCGTTCCGTTTAAGGATTCCTCTACTTGCGACAGGTCGTTAACGTGGGTGGTTATAGCCTCCGTCTCATTCAGAGATTGCTTTTTACGTACAAAATTGCCCTCGTTTTTAAAGAGGAGTATGCTGGCTGCTAAAAAGAGTATCAAGCCAATGCCTATACTCTTAAAGGAACCGGTCAATCGTTGACCGTAGCTCGTTTTGGTGGTGGTAGTGTATGCCATATATGTTTTCTATATTAGATTTGGTACAAATTTAAAAAAAATCACGGTTTTTCTATCCGATTAAAATAAAATGTCAAAGCAAGCGTGACGGTTGCAGCCAAAAGGGTGCCTATCCATGAGGATAATCCGAACATTTGGGACGAAATAAACATATAATCAGCTACAATATAGGTCATAAACATGGCAGGGATCATGGTGATAAGATAATTCCCCTTGTTTTGAGAAAGGTAAATGGTTGCGGCCCAAAGAGCGGCAACAGAGAGCGCTTGATTTGTCCAGGCAAAATAACGCCACAATACTGCAAAATCCAAAAGCGTGATGGTATAACCAACCATAAATAAGGGGATGGAGATAAGTAACCGTTTGATGATTTTTTGCTGACCGATGTTAAAAAAATCAGCGACAATCAGCCGGGCAGAACGAAAAGCAGTATCGCCCGTTGAAATGGGAGCGGCGACAATACCAAGCAAAACCAGAAGTCCGCCGATTTTTCCTAAGGTTGAATGGGCTATAATATCTACTGCCCAGGCAGCATCATTGGCATGCTCAGATAAAGCGGCATTCAACTCGGGCGCTCCTCCAAAGAAAGCCATGGCAATGGCCGCCCAAATCAGGGCGATGATACTTTCGGAAATCATGGCTCCGAAAAAGACGGGTTTGCATTGGTTTTGATTGGTCAGGCAACGTGCCGTTATGGGAGATTGCGTAGCATGAAAACCGGAGACAGCGCCACAGGCGATGGTAATAAATAGTGTCGGAATAACGGGAAAGGTTGCGGCATTGCTTTTCATGTTTGTTAGACTTAATTCGGGAATATGAAAGGACCCTCCAAGAAGAACCGCCAACAATCCCACCGCCATAAAGAGTAAAGCGGCTCCAAAAACCGGATAAATTTTTCCGATAATTTTATCGATAGGCAGCAGGGTGGCTAAGAGATAGTATGCAAGAATGATAAAAAGCCATACCTGTATATTCCAGCCGGTAATCCCGTATAAAACCCCTGCGGGACCAACCATAAATACCGCACCTACTAATATCATTAAAAAAACGATGAATAGGTTAACAAACAGTTTTGTTCTTTTCCCAAGAAACCTGCTGATGATATCGGGATAACTTATTCCATCATATTTAACCGAAATGTATCCGAGTGCAAAATCATGAACGGCGCCTATGAATATCCCTCCCAAAGTGATCCAGAGAAATGCTACACTGCCGTAAGTTGCTCCTAATATGGCTCCAAAAATCGGACCCAATCCGGCAATATTTAATAACTGAATAAGGAAACTCTTCCATTTTTTCATCGGAACATAATCAACTCCGTCAAAATGTGTTTCACTCGGCATTTTTCGGGTTTCATCAATGCTAAATAGTTTTTCAATATATTTACCATAGGTAAAATACGATAGAATGAGGAGCATCAGACATAGAATAAATGTAATCATAATAATGCATGAAAAATTACTTTTCCATCGCCTTGGCTTTCATGTCTGCCGGCATTTTTTCTATGGCGTAGCGCAAAGCGGTGCGGGGCATAATGGATTTATTTTTTAGTACAAAAGAAAATACGGCGTCCAAGTGCTTCTTTTTTGTTTGGATTTCTCCTTTTACAAATGTTTCGCTCATACTGGCGGCCTTTAACATCCACCCGTACCCCTTTTGTACCAAGTCGTCTTTATCGGTCAATAACAATTGGGCAATCTCCAGAATATCGTTCAAAAACAAACCCCGACGTGCCGGAATAATCAGACTGACGGCGGCTCCGCGGCGTAACCATCGGTTTGACGACTTGGCCCACTCTTTCAATTGGGCAATATAATCGGGATACCTCATCAAAAAATCGCCGATGGTGTGGTTGCACAGGGTATCGCAATCGGCCCAATTGGATACATAGTTGCCGAGCCAGCGCTCAAAAAGGAGAAAATCGGCGGGCTCATATTGCTTATGCAGCGATTCCGACCAGACGCAGGCAACCAGCATCTCTTCAAAATAGCCCGATTTCCACAACTCTTCGCACATTTCAAAGATGGTTTGTTTGGGATACTCTTTGATTTGCAGCAAACTTGCCTGGGCTATTTTTCGTACTTTTGCTGCCTGTACGCCGTAGACTTTTGCGGCTTCTCCCTCTTTAAAAAAATGGTCGGACGTTGCGGCTGTGCGCTTGTCTGCGCACTCTTTAAGGGCTTTTCTTACCTGAGCAACGATTTTTTCTGATGGATGGGGGGGATTCATCGTAGTTAATTTTTAATCTTTATGTAACGGACACTCTGCCTCGCACCCGGCACAAGATTGTTCAATAATGGTTGGGTTAAAGCGGAATACCGATATGGTTTTTTTATGTGCAATGTATATATTCTCCTCTGATACA
>WRJW01000032.1 GCA_009778375.1 Bacteroidota bacterium | reverse complement strand
GCATCATAATGAGCCTGTATGTTGTGGGAGGTTTTGACATAAAATACGTGCTCCCTGGCATAGCCCGGATTCTTCTTTTGTAGATATTCCAATTGCAGGCGGGTGGTAATCGTCACCATAATCAATACGGTGGCCACCACAAATTGACCCACCACCAGCACTCTGCGCAAACCTGCGTTTCCAAACTTATTCCGGATTCCTTGTAAAGGTTTGTTCATTACTAAGTTATATGCAGGATAGATGCCCGAAAAAAGGACTACGATTAAAAATGTAGCCCCGTACACCACAAGTGTTTGGAGTGAAAAAAAGGTAAAAACCAGTTCTTTTCCGGCAATACGGTTGAAGATTGGAAAGAGGGCGGGCAGTAAAAATGTGGCCACCAACAGCGAAAGAAAAAACAACAAGATCGATTCGTGGAGAAATTGGACAAAGAGATACCCTTTTCGGGCGCCGAGTATATTCTTCACAGAAACCTCCCTGTTTCGACGCGCCGCCCTTGCCGTGGAAATATTGATATAATTTGCGCAAGCAACCAAAATAATCACCCCGGCAATGGTTAGAAAGAGGCGACAGGAGAGTGCCTTTGCATTGAGCGAACCGTTGGCGTCGTGAAAATTCACCTCTTTGAATGGCTGCAACCAACATACCTCGCCCATCGTTTCATCCATTTGATCGCTATGTTCGTAAAACAATTCCGTCAGTTTTTGGGCAACGACAACAGGATCAGTATGGGGGCGCAACAAAAACCATGTTCTAAAATCTAATCTGTTCCAACTTGTTAACTCGTCCGGAAAAGTCTCTTCGTAGAGGGTCATGGGGAGCAGGACATCGCACCGAATCGAAGAGTTGTGGGGCATATCGGCCATAACACCCGTAACGAAGTAAGATTGCAGGTTGTTGTCCAACAATACTTTTCCAAGTGGCGATTCCGTCCCGAACAATTTTTGGGCAATGCTCGACGATAAAACAATGGAATGAGGGTCGACCAGCATACGCTGTCGATCCCCCTCCAATAGCTGAAAGTCAAAGAGTAAAAAAAAGGTCGAATCGACCATTCCGTTGGTGAATTCCACAACAAAACGCTCTTCCCTACCTTCTTCTACATTTTTGAGTATATCAAGAGTCCAAAAAGAAACGTACCGGCAACTGTTTTCGATTTCCGGAATCTCGCGCAGGGCCGTAAAGGCCAAGGGAGCGCAAGTAATATTCCAGCAGGAGTTGTTGTCGATGCGCATATTAATTTGTCGGATATCCCCGTTACGGTGGTGAAACTTGTCGAAACTCCACTCATCGCTAACCCACAACATAATGAGTATTACGGCCGTCAAACTCAAAGCTAAGCCGACAAGGTTGATGATGGAATAGATGCCATTGCGGCGAAAATTGCGAAGTGCGATTTTAAGGTTGTACAGCATAATCTTACGGTCTTACTTTCTTACAGTCCTACACTCTTATGGTCTTCCAAAATGTTCTCCATCAACATCTGTCCGTCAAGCATACGCACAATGCGGCCGGCATAGCCCGCATCGTGCTCGCTGTGGGTTACCATCATAATCGTGGTTCCCTGTTCGTTTAAGGCGGTCAGCAATTGCATTACCTCCCGTCCGTTGCGCGAGTCTAAATTTCCGGTTGGTTCGTCGGCCAAAATCAACTTTGGACTATTGACCACGGCACGGGCAACCGCTACCCGTTGCTGCTGCCCTCCGGAGAGTTGACGGGGAAAGTGGTTGCGGCGGTGCATCATTTGCATCTTGTCCAATACTTCGTTGACTTGCTTTTTCCGCACTCCCGATTTTACCCCCATGTAAATAAGCGGAAGTTCGGCGTTTTCGTAAACGGTGAGGTCGTCAATCAGGTTAAAACTCTGAAAGACAAATCCGATATTCCGTTTGCGGATGTCGGCGCGGTGGCGTTCGTTCAGGTGTCCCACCTCCTTCCCGTTCAAATAAATATCGCCGCTGTCGGGGCTGTCTAAGAGTCCGATTAAGTTTAACAGAGTTGTTTTTCCGCATCCGGAGGGACCCATAATGGCTACAAACTCCCCCTCTTTGACCGCCATGGAGACTCCGTTCAGGGCGGTAGTTTCGACTTCGGTGGTGCGATAGATTTTTTTAAGGTTTTTGATGATGAGCATATTGTTGGTTCGTTAAGTAAACTTGATTAAACAGAAACAATAACAGTGCCATAAACAATATATTTTTAATTATCAACTATTTGAACTATTTCTTCACCGCATAAAGTGTATCGAAACCGTACAGTTATGTCCGTTTTTGATACAATACGAAGCCTTGAGCAAAATAATGTAAAAATAGTTAACTTTGTACTGTGAATATGAAACTCAAAGAGGCCCGCATTTTAATTGTTGACGACGATCCAGACGTACTGACCGCGTTGCGCTTATTGTTAAAAAACAAAGTAAAAGAAGTGGTTACAGAACGTAATCCTGAACAGATTCCCGCTTTATTAAGCGCTCAATCTTTTGAGGCGGTATTGTTGGATATGAACTTTTGCAGCCCCCTCCAAACGGGAAACGAAGGGTTGTTTTGGCTCAGAAAAATCAGAGAAGTGGCTCCCCATACCGCCCTAATAATGATAACGGCGTATGGAGGCGTGGAGTTGGCCGTGCGCTCGCTCAAAGATGGGGCCGCCGACTTTATTGTTAAGCCGTGGCAAAACGAGAAGCTGCTCCAAACCTTGGAAGAGGCCCTGCCCCATAGCCCTCACCCCCACTCCGACGAGGTGATGATAGGACAATCCAAGGCGATGCATCAGGTATACCGGATGATTGCCAAAGTAGCCCCAACCGATGCCAATATATTGATTTTGGGAGAAAACGGAACGGGAAAAGATTTGGCGGCTGACGCCATACACCGCCAATCGCTGCGGGCCGGCAAGGCTCTAATTAAAGTAGATGTGGGGGCAATCACCGA
>WRJW01000031.1 GCA_009778375.1 Bacteroidota bacterium | reverse complement strand
GACCTTGACGCCGTTTTGCAAAATTTTTCCGTGTCCTATTTTGAGCCTTTTCTCTATTCGATGATCACGGGGTTAAGCGGTACGGTAACGGGCAATACAAAACTGAGCGGCACCTTGCCCGATCTCTCTTTGGTCAGCCAGAAACCGATACAAGCCAACAATTTAGCTTTTACCGTAAACTACACCAAAGTCCCCTACACCCTCAATGGTCCGGTCCTTCTGCATCATGAAGGCTTTACGCTCCAAAACGCCCTCATTACCGACCGCTACGGCAATACAGGCACCGCCAACGGAGGAATGAGGTACCGCTTTTTTCGTGACATTTCCATTGAGGCATCCCTCGACTTCCGTAATATGCAGTGTTTGGCTACCAAAGAAAAAGACAACAACGTCTTTTACGGAGATGTATTTGCATCGGGACGCCTCCAAGCCTCCGGCAACCTCCGCAACATTATGCTCGATATTTTAGCCAAAACCGAGAAAAACAGCGCCCTCCACATCCCTCTATCCCAAATGGCAGAAGCCAAACAAAGCTCTTTACTGAGTTTTGCCTCCCCGCCGGAGCGTTTGGAAACAACGGAAATCGACCCGTTCGACATAATCAGAAAAGCCGAAAAACCCAAAGAACCTACCCGATTGGCCCTAAAACTCACCACAGAAGTGACACCCGATGCCGAATTGTTGATCGAAATAAACAAGGCCTCCGGCGACGTCATAAGCGGCTTTGGATCGGGCAATATAGTCATCGGGGTTGATCCGGCAAAGGATCTCTTTGATATTAACGGAAATTATACCATAGCCAATGGAGATTATCAATTTGTGCTTCAGGGTATTTTTGACAGAAAATTTCTTATTAAGCAGGGTGGAGAAATCAGTTTTAACGGCGATATTTTTAAGACCAACCTCAACCTGACTGCCGCCTACCACACTAAGGCATCGTTGGTAACCCTGTTGGCCAACAACGACGTAAAGAGCAATCTTAGGGATGTGGAATGTCAGATACTCATGACCGGAAAGATGATGAACCCCAACTTGAACTTTGATATAGAGATAGCCGATCTTGCACCTGATACGCGCGCCCGTGTTCAAGCTGCGCTTACTCCTCAAGATAAACTGATTCGTCAATTTATGTCTTTGTTGGTTACGGGAGGTTTTACCCCCGACCAACAATCCGGCGTGGTCAACAATACCTCTATGCTCTACTCCAATGCCACCGAAATCTTGTCGAACCAACTCAATACTATATTCGGACAACTAAAAATTCCTTTGGATGTGGGATTTAATTACCTCCCCAACAGTGGTAGCGGCAGAGATATCTACGATGTGGCTGTTTCAACAGAACTCTTTAATAAACGATTGGTGGTAAACGGAAACATAGGTACCGGACAAACCACCGGAACTACCGGAGACATTGCCGGAAACATTGACTTAGAAATTAAAATTACCGACAACGGAAATCTCCGCGCCAAGATTTTTTCGCACGCCGCCGACCAATACTCTAACTATAGCGACTTGGACAATACCCAGCGCAACGGGGTCGGTATTATTTATCAGGAAGAGTTTAACACCTTTAGAGAACTGATAAATAAAATTTTTATCAGAAAGAAAAAACGAACAGCAAGTCTGCTACCGTAAGCACCGCAAACAAAATAGATGCTAAGCCATTAACCGTAAAAAATGCTCGGTTCAATTTTGATATGTCGTCTACGCCAATAAGGGTATGTTGGTAGATAAGGAGCCCCATAAAAATAAGGGCGGCCAATACATATCCCCATCCCACCGGAGCGCTCAGGCCGAAAAGAAAGAGAACAGGCACTACTAATGCGTGGATTCCACCCGAAATAATCAAGGCTTTCTTGCGGCCAAACCGTTGAGGTATGGAGTACAGTTTGTGGCTGCGGTCGTGCACTTCGTCGGGCAGGGAGTAAAGGATGTCAAAGCCGCCGACCCAAAGTATGACCATCAGCGACAACCACAAAACAGAAAGAGAAAACATTCCGGTTGTGGCCATATAAGCGCCGGCTGGGGCAATAGAAAGGGATAGGCCCAACACAAAATGGGATAACCAGGTAAAACGTTTGGTGTAGGAATAACCGCATAAAACAATCAGCGCCGGAAAAGCCAGGTATAGACATAGCCTGTTGATGCTCCATGCGCACAAAAGAAAGAGTAAAACATTTACTGCAAAAAAAATAATCACCGACCAAGGTGACAAAACGCCCGAAGGAAGTTCGCGATTTTTAGTCCGCTCATTTTGGGCATCAATAAAGCGGTCAACATATCGGTTAAAACTCATGGCGCTGTTTCGGGCCGTAACCATGCAGCCCAAGACCTGAAACAGCAGGAGCCAACCTGACTGCGGCTGTACGGCAACGTACGCCAGCGCAAAACCAATCAGCGCAAAAGGAAGGGCAAAAATCGTATGGGCAAAAACGACTAAGGAGGCGTATCTTTTTATGTAGCGTATCATGTAGAAACTGTTTCTTTTTCCAGGAGCCATTTCCAAACAGGAATGGCGTTAATTTCTATCTCTCCTTCCCAAAAATGTTCTTCGTCGTCTTTTGTAATGATCATATATTTTTTTACACTACAGCGTTTTGAAATATGCAATAGCGCATTTACCTCCCGTTTGCGGGTTTCTGTGTCGCTTAACGAATAGCATACCTGAATGGCCCATTGTGGTTCGGGTAAAAAGAAATCTACTTCTGTGTTATCTTGAAAATAATAGACATCATCACCAAATCGTTGCTTTAACCTGATGGCTACCTGATTTTCGAGCAAAGCAGTAGCTGCATCAAAAAGAAACAGGTTAAGTATTCCATTATCCATGAAATAATACTTTTTGTTGCTGGCTTTTTCGGCTAATTTTGCACAGATATTTTCTACGGAAAAAATCAGCCACGAATCC
>WRJW01000030.1 GCA_009778375.1 Bacteroidota bacterium | reverse complement strand
AGTAGAAACCCGATTAATACCTGTAAAGGTCCGGTTTATAGGGTCCCTCTACGGGAACGCCTATATAGGCGGCCTGTTCGGGTCGGAGTTGGGTAAGCGATACGCCCAACTGTTCTAAATGGAGGCGGGCAACCTCTTCGTCCAAACTCTTGGGAAGGCAATATACGCCGGTGCGATACTGTTTAGTCCAAAGCTCGATTTGCGCTAAAGTTTGGTTTGTAAAGGAGTTGCTCATCACAAAAGAGGGGTGTCCGGTGGCGCAGCCTAAGTTGACCAAACGACCTTCGGCCAATAAAAAAATAGCGTTGCCCGATGGAAAGAGGTATTGGTCTACCTGAGGTTTGATATTGACTTTGCGGATTCCTGGAAAGGCTTCTAATTCGCTGACCTGTATTTCGTTGTCGAAATGTCCAATGTTGCACACAATCGCTTGGTCTTTCATCTTTTGCAAATGCGCTACCGTGATTATGTCGCGGTTTCCCGTACACGTTACGTAGATATTGCCCTCGTCCAAGGCCGCTTCTACTGTTTTGACCTCAAAACCCTCCATGGCAGCCTGCAAGGCGCAAATCGGGTCTATTTCGGTAACAATGACCCGGGCGCCGTAGGCGCGCATGCTGCGGGCACACCCCTTCCCCACATCGCCGTAGCCGCATACTACTACCACTTTACCGGCAATCATTACATCTGTGGCGCGTTTGATGCCGTCGGCCAAAGATTCGCGGCAGCCGTATAGGTTGTCGAACTTGGATTTGGTGACGGAGTCGTTTACGTTGATGGCGGGGAAGAGTAGTTTACCTTGGGCTTCCATCTGGTAGAGCCGGTGTACGCCGGTGGTAGTCTCTTCGCTTACTCCTTTGATTTGAGACGCCATGGCCGTCCATTTTCCGGAACGGTTGCGGAGGGATTTTTTGAGCAGGTTGAGGATGACGGCCTCTTCTTTTCCGGTAGGACTGACGTCCAAAACAGAGGCGTTTTTTTCCGCTTCGACCCCTTTATGAATCAATAGGGTGGCATCTCCGCCATCGTCTACAAGCAAATGAGGCCCCAGTTGGTCCGGAAAGGTGAGTGCTTGCTCGGTACACCACCAGTATTCTTCTAAAGATTCTCCTTTCCAGGCAAATACGGGAATACCGGCGGCGGCCATGGCCGCCGCCGCATGATCCTGAGTAGAAAAAATATTACAGGAGGCCCAGCGGACAGAGGCGCCCAAGGCTTTGAGCGTTTCTATGAGCACGGCCGTCTGGATGGTCAAATGCAATGATCCCGTAATCCGAGCGCCTTTTAGAGGTTGGGAATCAGCGTATTTCCTGCGGAGAGCCATTAAGCCGGGCATTTCGCGCTCGGCAATCGCTATCTCTTTCCGTCCAAAGTCGGCAAGTTGAATATCGGCAACTCTGTAGTCCATATTTTATTCTTGGGTAAACGTTACGCCCATGGCAGCGCAAATTTTCTTGGGTATGTCGGTGTTGTCCATTTTGCCCCCAAAGGTACTGCTTCCGGCGCCAATGGCAAAAACCGGCACCATAGCTCCTGTGTGGGCATTGGTGGTCCAACCGATCCTGGCGTTTTGGTTTATTTGACGGAGTGCCTGGAGACTGCCGGGATCAGCATCTAAGGAACAGGTTTGGTCTGCTAAAGCGTCAAGGTACATAGTATAGCCGCTCGTGGCGCCCAAACTGAGCCCTCCTGTTTCGTGGTCGGCGGTAACAACAATCAGCGTCTCGTGGGGATGTTTTTCGTAAAAAGCTACTGCCAAGGAGACTGCATCCGAAAAGTCCAAAACTTCCATAATCGTGGTTTTAGCATCGTTGCTGTGGGCGGACCAGTCGATTTTACCCCCTTCGCTCATAAGAAAAAAGCCTTTGCCTTTTGGGTCATAGAGAAAATCAATGGCGGCTTCTACCACCATAGACAGGCTAAGGTCGCCTTGCCGCCGGTCAATGGCATAAGGGAGGTCATCCTCTATGCCCGGGTCCTGAGTATAAAACATCTTTTTAGCGCCCTCTTTTTTTAGCTGATAACTGCCCACTCCACGGGCTACCGTATAGCCGGAATCTGCAATAGATTCATAAACAGATGGTAAATCTCCATTTCTGCCGGTGGGCTGGATGAATCCGCCGCCGCCAAAAAATGCAAAACCCGTTTGGGGGAGTTGTTGGGCAATGCGGTAGTAATCGCTCCGAGAAGGGGAGTTGGCATAAAAAGAGGCCGGTGTGGCGTGGTCGATGGTTACGTTGGTGGTAATACCCACCGCAAAACCCGCCTCGTGAATAGGATAGGCAAGGCTCCTAAGGTTAGTGGAATCAGGCCTGGTCCCCAACATGTTATTGTTGGTTTTTTCTCCGGTGGCCAAAGCGGTACCGGCAGCCGAAGATTCTGTAATAATATTACTTACCGAGTGTGTGGTGGCCAATCCAAATACCGGAAATTGGGTAAAAGAGAGGGAGTTGCTTCCAATGCGTCCTTCCTGAGACGCCAAATACACTTCGGTAAGGGATACATGGGAGAGTCCCATACCGTCTCCGATAAAGTAGAAAACATATTTTGCCGCGGCATTACGATTTTGGGTACACCCAAAGATGCAGATACCGATCAAAAGGATGGTTAGCAGCCGGTTAAATAAAGTAGGCCGCACTGCGCGGCCTACTTTATAAAAGTATACTCTTCCTTTAGTCATTGGGAACGTATTTACGGGCAGAATACATAATCTTTAAAGCAGAGCAGCGGCGCAACTCCTGCTTTACGTCGGTAACAATACCCATACGCACATTTTGGTCTACTTTAAGCGACGTGGTCATAAAGGGACGGTCTACCTCGCCTCGGGCTTCCCGTTCCGCGGCAATAAAGTCACGAATATCGTCCACCGATTTAAACGAATCGTTTAACTGGATCTGGGA
>WRJW01000029.1 GCA_009778375.1 Bacteroidota bacterium | reverse complement strand
TTTATGGTATAGCCAATGCCACTATTATCAATGATTCGTTATTTGTATTGGCAGATCGGATGCGCTTTTTCAAAGAGCAGGCAATCGTTTTTCCGGATAATCTGTTGGCTAAAAGAGCGCTTTTATGGTATTATATATGTTTTCCCGATTTAATCCATAGGCGTTGTACAGGTCGGGGAGGGCCCCCTGTTCTATAAACCGATTGGGTAAACCGATGCCATGAATAGATAGTTTGCTGGCTGCAGTACCGAAGTATTCGGTAATTGCTCCATACAAACCGCCGCTTACGACTCCGTCTTCGATGGTAACTATTTTGGAATAACGGGCGGCTATGTATTCAAGTACGGCAGGGTCTAAGGGTTTTAGAAAACGCATATCCCAGAGTTGTATGCCAAAGCCCTCTTTTTTCAATGCCAATGCCGCTTCTAACGCCAAATTTCCCGGCCACCCCAAGGCGAGTACCGCTACGTCGGCCCCCTCATGAAGGAGGGTAGCGCTCCCAGGTGGGATGTATGCAAAGGGTTGTTGCCAGTCGGCGCCGGTGGCATTTCCTCTGGGGTAGCGAATGGCTACGGCGCTGTAATCGGGATGTTGGGCCGAAAAGAGGAGGTTGCGGAGTTCGGATTCGTTTCGGGGGACGGCAATCATCAGGTTGGGGATCGGTCTAAAAGAGGCTAAATCAAAAACTCCGTGGTGGGTGGGGCCGTCTTCTCCAACCAATCCGCCGCGGTCTAAGCAGCATACCACTTTTAGATTTTGCAGGGCCACGTCGTGTATTACCGAATCGTATGCACGCTGCATAAAGGAGGAGTAGATACAGCAATAGGGGAGGTACCCGCTGGCTGCCAGGCCGGCCGCAAAAGTTACGGCATGGGCTTCGGCAATACCCACATCAAAAGCGCGTTCCGGAATGGCTTCC
Source organism: Bacteroidota bacterium (assembly GCA_009778375.1). Classification (GTDB taxonomy): domain Bacteria; phylum Bacteroidota; class Bacteroidia; order Bacteroidales; family UBA932; genus WRBG01. Next base: position 1,976 of record WRJW01000029.1, on the reverse strand, counting down.
ATCATGATGTTCAAAGAAGACCCCGTGGGCATGGCCGGAGTAATGCCGATGATTTTATCGTTTTGTCGCGCCAATTCCAGTAGGGTAGCGCCAAAAACGTCCTGATACCTGACTTGGCGGTTTTCGTTGGCTGCTTCGGTGCGCTCTCCGGTGTCAATATTGTAGGTGCCGGGCGCATGCCAAACCGACTGTTCTTTCTCTGCCGGTTCGTACCCTTTTCCTTTGATGGTGCGGATGTGGAGGAGTTTGGGGCCTTTAATATGTTTAAGACGTTTGAGTATGTGAATGAGTTGAGGGAGGTTGTGTCCGTCGATCACCCCAAAGTAGCGAAAACCCATAGAGGCAAAGAGGGTGCTTTTACCAAAGAAGGCCGATTTTGTAGTCTTGACAAACTTTTGGATGAGCCAGCGAAGTCCGGTGGCCCCAAAGAAATCCCAAAGGATTTGTTTAAAGCGGTTGTATCGTTTGGAGGTCGAGAGCGAAATGAGGTAATTGTGGAGGGCGCCCACATTGGCGTCAATAGATATTTGGTTATCGTTTACAACTACCAGCATATTGGTGCCTCTGGCTCCTGCGTTGTTTAGGCCTTCAAAGGCCAGCCCTCCGGTAAGGGCGCCATCTCCGATAATGGCAATAACCTGTTCGTCAGACTTGTCGAGTTCGGCGGCCACGGCCATACCTAATGCGGCCGATATGGAGGTGGAGGCGTGTCCGGTTCCAAAAGCGTCGTAAGGGCTCTCGCTGATTTTTGGGAAGCCACTAATACCTCCGTAGGTGCGTTTTGTTTTAAAGGCCTCGCGGCGTCCTGTGAGGATTTTGTGGGCGTATGTTTGGTGGCCTACATCCCAAATCAGCTTGTCCTTTGGGGTATAAAATACATAATGGAGGGCGATCGTCAGTTCTACCGTTCCCAAACTGGAGCCTAAATGTCCGGGATTGTCGGCGCAGCAATCTATGATATAGCGGCGCAGTTCGGCGCAAAGGGTTTTTAATTGATCCGACGTTAGACCCTTGAGGTCGTCAGGGGTGTTGATTTGTTCCAACAAGGACATAAGTATGCCTGCTTATATTTGGCGTATAATAGTTTGGGTACGGTCAGGGCCTAAAGAAATCATGCTGATGGGTATGCCTGTTTCTTTTTCGATAAAGCGGACAAAGTTCATGAATTCAAAAGGCAATTCTTCTTCTCGGACTGTGGATGACAAATCTCTTTTCCAACCCGTAAATTCTTTGTATACCGGTTCGATTTGACCGGTTTGCATGTCGTAGGGGAATTGACTTTGCGCTGTACCGTTAATGGTGTAGGCTACGGCCACTTTAATTTGGTCAAAAGTGTCCATAACGTCAGCTTTCATCATGATAAGTTCCGATACGCCGTTAATCATAATGGAATATTTTAGCGCCGGCAGATCAAGCCAACCGGTGCGGCGGGGACGGCCGGTGGTGGCCCCAAATTCGTTGCCGAGGTTGCGCAGGGAGTCTCCCGTTGCGTCGTGAAGTTCGGTGGGAAAAGGGCCGCTGCCCACGCGGGTACAGTAAGCCTTAAAAATTCCGTAGACCTTGCCGATTTTGTTGGGCGCTATGCCCAGACCCGTACAGGCGCCGGCGCAGGTGGTAGTGGAGGAGGTGACAAAGGGGTAAGAGCCAAAATCGATGTCTAATAAAGAGCCCTGAGCTCCTTCGGCCAAAATCTTTTTGGAGTTTTGGAGGCAGTGGTTGAGCACGAACGCTGCGTCTATAAAATCAAACCGCTTGAGGCTTTCGATTCCTTTGAACCATCGGGTTTCGTACTCCTCAATATTATAGGTGTAGTCGAATGATTTGAGAAATTCGATATGTTTGGTTTTAAGGCGGGTGTACTTTTCCATAAAAGAGGGCAACAGAATGTCGCCTACGCGGAGGCCGTTGCGTCCCGTTTTGTCCATATAGGCCGGACCTATCCCTTTAAGGGTTGATCCGATTTTTTCTTTTCCCTT
>WRJW01000028.1 GCA_009778375.1 Bacteroidota bacterium | reverse complement strand
ACTTTGGGATTATACAACTCAGCAGTATCTGTCGAAGCAAAAATCTTATGAATGCCAAACCAGTCGGCAATTCGGATAATAGTGCCCAAATTTCCAGGGTCGCGGATAGCTTCTAATCCGAGATAAAGTGTTCCTCTTTCCAAAAAAGGGGTGTCGGATTCGAGATTTTGGGCCTGTTCCAATAGGGCAAGGGCAGGCGATGGGGTAGAAAAGTGGGTTATTTGCGCCATCTCTAAGGGCGTGACTATGGTCGCATTGGGAAAAGAAGCAGCATCGAGCGAATAAATTTCCCGAATAACATATTCGGAACGTAGAGCCTCTTCCACCATTTTTACCCCCTCGACGACAAAGAGTTTTTCCTGATTTCGGATTTTTTTCAGACTCAGGCTGCGGATTTGTTTGATGACTGTTTTAGGTAGCATGCCGGCGATTAATATCCCAAAATCTTTAGCATTGATTTATAAGTCTGTTCTTTACTAAAGAGTTTTGTGGTGTATTCCCCTTTGCCGTCGCTGTCTATTATCACCAATTTTGGGGCGGGCAAGAGGCAGTGCTGAATGCCGCCGTAGCCGGCGATAGATTCCTGGTAGGCTCCGGTATGAAAGAACCCAATATAGAGCGGGTCGTCGTCGCTGTCCAGCACAGGCATAAATATGGCGTTGGCATGCGCCTCGGCGTTGTAATAATCTTGGGAATCGCAGGTGAGTCCTCCCAAAAAAACACGGTTGTACTGGTTGTTCCATTTGTTTACGGGCAGGAGTACAAAGCGCTGCTTAATACCCCAGGTATCGGGCAAGGTTGTCATAAAAGAACTGTCGATCATATACCAGCGTTCTCTGTCATTTTGTTGCTTACTCCCCATAACCTGGTAAATCACGGCTCCGCTCTCTCCCACGGTAAAACTGCCAAATTCGGTAAAGATATGAGGTTCAGTAATACCTCTTTGCTGGCAAATACTCTTGATCTGCGCAATAATCTCTTCGGCCATATACTCATAATCGTAATCAAAAGCCAAAGAATTTTTTACGGGAAAACCTCCACCGATATTCAACGAATCCAATTCGGGACAGATCAATTTAAGATCGCAATATACGTTTACACATTTTGAAAGTTCATTCCAGTAGTACGCGTTGTCGCGAATCCCTGTATTGATAAAAAAGTGGAGCATACTTAGGCTAAACTTAGGATTGTCCTTGATCTTGTTCAGGTAAAAAGGAACAATATCGCTGTATCGGATACCCAGACGGGAGGTATAAAATTCAAATTTGGGTTCTTCTTCGGCGGCAATCCTAATCCCGATTTTACACGCTTCGAAAATATGATTATCCAACTCATTAAACTCCTCCATATTGTCGAGGATGGGAATCGTGTTGTACCATCCGTCGTTGATGAGCTTAGCAATGTTTTCTATATACGTATCTCTCTTATATCCGTTGCAAATCACAAAGAGTTCCTTATTGACTTTACCTTCTTCGTACAGCGAATCAATAAGGTTGATGTCAAAAGCAGAAGAAGTTTCGATGTGAATATCGTTTTTAAGGGCTTCTTCCAGCACAAAAGAGAAGTGTGAACTTTTGGTACAGTAGCAATAATGATAATCACCGGCATAATCAACCTTAGCCATTGCTACGTTAAACATTCGCTTTGCCCGTTGAATCTGTTGGGATATTTTGGGTAAATAACTAATGCGCAATGGGGTTCCATACTGGTCAATCAGGTCCATTACCGGAATGTTGTGGAAATAGAGTTCTCCGTCTTCGATATGAAATTCATCTTGTGGAAACTCAAAACTTTGCTCAATCAGATCAATATACTTGTTCTTCATTTTTTAAATGTAAGTTATTTAGATAGTAAAAAAAAAATGTATGTAATCAATTCGGATATTATTTTTAGACAAAGATAAAAACTTTTTCGATTCTGAAATATTTCTCCTACCTTTGCATATGCACTTTTTTAGATTCTTTCGTGTCGTTTTACTATGCATGGCTGCCGCGTTGTTGGCCTCATGCAGTACAACACGCTATCTTTCAGAAGGAGAGTATATATTAAAAAAGTATGAGATACAAGTGCATCCCCCAAAAACCATTCCGCTTGCAACCCTTTCTTCCTACCTCAGGCAAAAGCCAAACCCTCCTGCGATTTTGCGGTGGCGCTCCCAATTAGGGGCTCTCTTTTCTAAAGAAAGAGTGATTCCCGTTATTTTTGACCCGCAAGCTTTGGAAAGCAGCAAAATCAATATAGATCATTATTTAGCCTTTCAGGGTTATTACTACAACACTATTGTTGATTCTATTTCATACATAAACAGTAAAGCAATTATTCATTTAAAGATTCAAACAGGTCGACAATACCGAATATCCGAGATTGAGTATGTAATACCCGACAGTACGATGCGCTCCTTTGTTTATGCCGATACCCTGAACTCCTTACTCAGAAATGCCCCTCTTTTGTCAGAATCTTTATTGGAACGCGAAGGGAACCGAATGACCACCTCCCTGCGCAGGTTAGGATACTACAACTTTAACCGGAACTACATCTCTTTTGTTGCCGATACAATAGACAAATTTCCCAACGCATCCCTTTCGATCATTTTCAGGGATGCCAACAGAGAGGATGAAATTGCCCTTTCGACGGCTCCGCAGCAAAGATTCAAGATTGGGAAGATCAAGGTTTTTCCCGACTGGTCTGCCGAAGCCGCCTTTAGAGAGCGCGATTACCTTACGCGCATGGATTCGGTACCGTACCAAAACCTTACTATTTACCATACCGATCCCTTAAGGGTTCGCCCGAGGGTTATTGATCGGGTGAATCGCATGATTTTAGGCTCTTATTACAACGAACGATCCGTCACCAACACCTACAACCGATTCTCCTCCTTACGTTTTTTTAG
>WRJW01000027.1 GCA_009778375.1 Bacteroidota bacterium | reverse complement strand
TTTCTGTGGTTGTTTGTGGGCCGCCGCTGTTACATCCGGCTAAGGGCAAAGCGAGCAAAAGGGCATAAACAGGGTTCTTTTTCATAATATACTTTTTATTTGTTTATCGTTGTTATTGTTGTCCGGTGGTTTTTTCGTAGTCGGCCTTTGCCCCCAAATAGTCGGCAATAGCCTGACTGTAGGCAAGTTTGGCCTGAGTGAGGGCCTGAGAAGCGCTGCGCAGTTCCAACATGGTGCCCATGCCGTTGTTGTAGCGTTCCTGAGCAATACCGTACCCTTTTTGGGCCAACTGAATGCCTTTTTGGGCGGCCTCCATTTGTTCAACGGCTTTGGTCATGTTATCAAGGGATGCGGTAGCCTGTACATACAGGTTGTCCCTAATATAGGCACGCTGGATTTCCAAAGAGCGTGCCGATACCTGTAGTTTCTTCTCCTTTAATATATTGGTAAATCCGTTAAAAATCGGGACGTTTAATTGCAGACCCACAATCAAACCATTGGTGTACCAGGCAAAACTTTTTGGCGCCTCAATAGGAAACCCCCCCAAAACCATGGTCGTGGCTTTTGTACCCATTCCGCTGTAGCCATATTGGCCAAATCCTGCCAAGGTGGGGAGTCGTTGTGTACGTTGGAGTTGCAACGATTTTTCTAATTGCTGCTGTTGAAACTCCAACTGAATTAAATCGCTGTTGTGGTCTAAGGAGGGGGTGGGGGCAGCGGAAATACCCACCACCCCGCTTTCGAAATCGGTCAGCACTCCTTCTACTTTGATGGGGATGGAGCGGGATACGCCCATCAACACCTTTAGGAATGATTGGGCTTGCGTAATCCCATTTTCGACCTGAGCCAATGTGGGGATCAGGTTTTGCATTTGGACTTCGGCCTGTATATAGTCGTATTCTGCCGCCAGCCCCAAATCAAAACGCTGTTTGGCCTCTTCGTAATTTTGTTTAGCCAAGGCATAGCCTTCTTGCAAGGTTTGGTAGGAATCCTGTGCCAATAAGATTTGATAATAGGCTTTGGTTACCTCGTTGCGCAAGGTAATTTTGGAGGCGCGCGCCTGTTCTTGAGCCAACTGCATCTGCAGTTCGGTCATTTGAATCGATTTCCAGAGGGCGGGTACTATCAAAGGTAACGAGAGGGTCAGTGTACCAGAAGCAACAGAAGTGGCGGGGCTGTCCATTACCATACCAAACATACTCGTCTGACCAATAGACAAATATTTGCTAATTTGCGCCGAACCGCTGAGGGTAGGAATCAGTCCATGCCACGCCTCTTTTTTGGAATAGTCTACCCGCTCTATTTCGTACTCGGCGATTTGAATCGTGGGGTTGTCGCTTAACGCCGCTTCCAAGGCGGTTTCTAAATTCACCCTGAGGGTGTCGGAGGTTTGCCCAAATCCCCATAGGGGAAAGAGCATACCTAACAGTAACCATCCGGTTTGTTTTAATCGTGTCGTCATATCTTTACTTTTTACCATAATGTTGTTCTATGTAGTCGAGCCCTTTTTCCGTAGCAATTCCCCTAATAAAACAGAGGGTTGTACTGCGAAAAAATTCTTCGTACGAATATTGTTGCACCAGCGCCTTGTTGTTGTCGTGTATAAAATAGAACATTTGTTCAAACAAGTCGTTGATTAAATCTACGTTGATGTCGCGCCTGAATATCCCTTCTTTGAGACCCCGCAACAAAAAAGCTTTGGTCCGTTTACGGTGCTCTTCACGCGTGGCGAGGATGGTACTCTTAAATACCTGGGGGTAATATCTTTTGATTTCGGAAATTAAATCCATCGACATCTTTACCATCTGTTCGGACTGAAAGTAGTGTATCTGCAGAAGTACGTCAAGAATATTTTCTGCCTTTTGGGTTATCGCCTCCATCGCCTGTTGACTCTTTTGGTTCCACCAGGCAAAGCCCGCCTCCAACAGCGCCTCTTTATCGGCAAACTGTTCGTAAAGTGTTCGCTTGGAGATTCCCGCGGCAGAAGCAATATCGTCCATAGTCACTCCCTTGCACCCTCTTGAATAAAAGAGCGTTATTGCAGTTTCCATAATATGTTCCCGTACCTCCATGGCCGTTTGATGATTTTGGGCGGCAAAGGTAACACGAAAACTTAAAAAACAAAAAAAGTTTTCAAAATTTCATAATTTCGTAATCTTTTCGAAGTTCTCAGACTACGGGTTTTATTTTTTCGATGATTTTATAGGCGGTATCAAAGCCCCGTTTAACGACAATGGCATCCTGAATTCCATCATAATAGCCGTATAGATGCAATATCTGGTAGGCGCCGTTCAGGTAATCGAGCATTTTTTTATCCCACTTAGCAATCTGCATTTGATAATATTCTATGGACTTCCGCTCCTTTTTGGTAGGCTTGGCCATACCCCTCAACAACAAAAAACCATCCAAAGCCATAAGTACACCGTTGTACGCCGTTCCGCAGGCCGTTTTGACATATTTGGGATCCCGATAATAGTTATCCTCTTTCTTGGCGTTCTTCAGGTATTCCTTGGCGTTATCCATATACCGGATCGCCTCGCTGTAATACTGCTCCCTTAATTGATGATGCTCCTGTACCGACATATTGATGCTTATTTTGAATGTACAAAGATACGACTAAAAAGGCTACCTTATAACAAAAATGGGCCGTCACCTTACGATTTATTGAATTTTAAATTTTTTGACCTGCGGTTTTGTCGATTTTAAATTATATTTGCTAAAAAATATATATGTACACCCCCTTTCAAACCCATTTGACCCAAGAGTTAGCGGCCATCCAAAACGCCGGACTCTATAAAAAAGAACGTATTATTACCTCTGCCCAACAGGCCGCCATTACCATCAATACCGGCGAGGAGGTGCTCAATTTTTGCGCCAACAACTAT
>WRJW01000026.1 GCA_009778375.1 Bacteroidota bacterium | reverse complement strand
GGCACCCAAGCCATGGCTTTTGCCACGGCCGAATTGGAAACTTATTTTTCCCGCTTTGGGTTACTGCCCGCCGGTACTAAGGGCTATCTTCAGGAATACCCCAATCCCTCGGTAGAAATTGGGCCCCACAGCGACATGAGCGTACTTTTTCCGATTACTCAGGACAAAGCCAAATCCCCCGTATGGATAGAAAAAACCTATCCCTGGGCAGAAGGATGGTTTGCAGGCAATTATTCCGGTAACGGCGAGGTGGAAGCCGAGGTTGTCTACGCCGGCTTTGGGGTTTCGGCTCCGGAGTTAGGATATGACGACTATAAAGGAATCGACGTACAGGGAAAAATTGTCTTGATCGAGGGCGAAACGCCCAACCGCAGCCGGACTCCCGAAGATATTGCCAAATGGTACAAACATACCCTGCATCAAACCAAAATGGAAACGGCGGCCAAAAACGGAGCTGTCGGAATGCTATACAAATGGGTCCCCGGTCCCAATTCACTGTACAATCCCGATTTTTTATATTGCCACGTTACCGATATGGTGGTAGATGAACTTTTCTTGGGGACCGGAAAGACCTACCCGCAAACCGTTTCTCAAATTTACGAGACCCTCAAACCCGCCTCCTTTAACACCGGCAAGAGGGCAAAGATGACCATCGAATCGACCTGTAATCCCCTCGCTACAGGCAAAAACCTCTTGGGTATAATTAAGGGGAGCGACCCCAATCTTGCCGACGAATACATTGTGATTTCTGCCCACTTTGACCATTTGGGCATGATTCCCTGGCATATAGCCGGTTCTAACGATAACTTGAGCTGTACCGCCGTCATACTGGGCATAGCCGAGGCATTATCGAGGGCAGAAGTTAAACCCAAACGCAGCATCCTTTTCTTTTCGGTTGATGGAGAAGAGGCGGGACTTACCGGCAGCCTTCACTTTACCCAATATCCGGTAGTGCCCAAAGAACAAATCAAAGCCATCATCAATTTAGAGCAGTTGGGAGCCGGAGAACGCTTTGGTGCCAGCTACGCCTACAACTTCCCCGGATTTGCCCCATACGTTAAAAAAGCTAACGACCAATACGTACACCGCAGACTCAATCTTTCGTCTACCACCTACCTCCCCCGTCCCCGCACAGACGGAGCCGTATTTATGAAAGCCGGATACCCCTGCGTAGATGTACGCGCCACCGGAGGCGGCTATTACCACCACCCCTTGGATAACCCCGACTCCATTAACCCCGAAACGTTGCAGGCAGCCGCCAACTGGCTCTATTGGCTCATCATCCTCATGGCCGACGACGAAGCATTGGATTTGATTGTTCAACCATGAAACGATTTATTTTACTGCTTATTACCGTGGCATGTGTAAAAGTATCCCGTGCCGACGAGGGAATGTGGCTCATCCAAAATATAGACAGGCAACTGTGGATCCAAATGAAAAACAAAGGTTTACTCCTTTCGGCGGATCAGATTTACCATGCAGACAATCATTCACTCAAAGATGCCATTGTGGCCATAAACGGAGGATCTTGCAGCGGGAGTTTGATCTCTGCCAACGGGCTATTGATTACCAATCATCACTGCGCGTATGGAGATATTCATGCCCTTTCTACCTCGGAAAATAATTTGCTTGAAGATGGTTTTTGGGCTATGACTCAGGATAACGAGATTCCCATTAAAGGCAAATCGGTCACTTTTCTTAAAAAAGTAGTGGATGTTACCGAGGAGGCTAAAATAATCATCGACAGTTTGGATCAATTGGGGCCACGCGGAATTCGATTCATGAGCAAAGTTGAAATGGTTTTTTCCCGAAAATACGGGATGGGCGACAATGCCGAGCTTTCTCTTGCCTCCATGTGGAGGGGAAACAGATTCTACCTCTACTTTTTGGATACTTACGAAGACGTCCGCTTGGTAGGGGCCCCTCCTGTCTCAATCGGAGCTTTTGGAGGGGAGCAGGATAACTGGGGATGGCCTCAGCACAAGGGAGATTTTGCCCTCTACAGGATCTACATGTCCAAAGAGGGAAAACCCGCCAAATACAGCCCCGACAACATTCCCTATACCACCGGTAATTTCCTTAAAGTCTCTTCCAAGGGATTTAAAGAGGGGGATTTTACCATGATCCTCGGCTATCCGGGGAGCACCAACCGATACGTCCCATCGGCCGAAGTACAGCATAAATTTGAGGTAATGAATCCGGTAATCAGCACTGTCAGAAGGCTAAAATTGGATGTTTTAAAGTCTAAAATGGACTCGGACGCCGATATTCGCCTCAAATATCAAGATAAGTATTTTGGAATCAGTAACTATTGTGATTACGCCAAGTGGGAAAATATATGTATTGAAAGGTACCATGTAGTAGGAATCAGGGCGCAGGAAGAGGCTGAACTTAGGGCTTGGATCCATGCCGATCCTGATCGGGTTAAAGAATACGGGGCCGTATTAGACGATATCGAGCGGTATTATTCTTCGGTCAAGGAGTTATCGGAAAATCGAGAATTGGTACGCGAAACCATGGTAAGGGGATCCGACTGGCTTCTCTTTGCGCAAAGGCTAAACGCCCTGATAAACGGACTTAAAAGGCGTAATATCACTACCCTTGATTTGACGACTCCCGAAGTGGCTAATTTTGTAAAGATAAATTACCGGGGCCTCTTTTTAGAAGGCGATCCCGCCGTAGAAAGAGAGGTCTTTATTACAATGTTTAATTATCTGATAAACAACGTACACGAAAAATATTTTACGGAAGAGTTCAAGAAGTGTCTGCATACCTGGCACAGCGATATGGTTCGCTATGCCGACTCTATCTATCAAAACAGTTTTTTGGCTGACCCTACCCGTTTTATGCGCTTTTTTACCCAAAGCCAATCTGTGGACAAT
>WRJW01000025.1 GCA_009778375.1 Bacteroidota bacterium | reverse complement strand
CGCTCCCTTTCTACAATCAGGCGCACGGCAACCGACTGAACCCGTCCGGCAGAGAGTTTAGGTTTGAGTTTTTTCCAAAGGATGGGCGAAATTTCAAATCCGACCAATCGGTCCAGTACCCTCCGAGCCTGTTGGGCATTAACCAAGTTCATATCTACGGAACGGGGATTTTCTACGGCGTGCACAATTGCCTCTTTAGTAATCTCATGAAATACAATTCTTTTAGTATTTTTAGGGTCCAAACCAAGGCTTTCCTGCAGGTGCCAGGCAATGGCTTCCCCTTCGCGGTCTTCGTCGGAGGCCAACCATACCGTTTGGGATTTGGCTGCCAAAGTCTTAAGTTCTTTGACAATCGCTTCTTTGTTTTGAGGTATTTCATATTCGGGAACAAACCCCTCCCGCATATCAATACCCAAATTCTTTTTGGCCAAATCACGAATATGTCCAAAACTTGATTTGACCTGATAATCCTTACCCAAAAATTTTTCAATCGTCTTGGCCTTAGCCGGCGACTCTACTATTAATAACTGAGATCCCATAATTTTTTTAGCCTGCAAACAGCCTGCAAAGTAAGGTATAAAATAAGGTATCGACCAAATTTTTTTTATCTTTGGGCCATAATACAGGTATGAATTTATGAAAGCTAAAAAAAGCAGATGGATGATTAAATGGCTTTGGGTCTTGATATTGGCTCCTTTTGTACTCTTTTTTTTGGTCTTGACATTAGTAGGCATGTTTGCTCCCATCCCCTCTTTTGAAGAGTTAGAAAACCCCAAGAGCAATTTGGCAACCGAGCTCATATCGGAAGAAGGCATAGTATTGAGCACCTATCATATAGAGAACAGGTCTTACGTTCGGTTCGACGAATTGGCCTCTTGCTTGATAGACGCCCTGATTGCCACAGAAGACGTTCGTTTTTACAAACATTCGGGGATTGACTTTAAAAGTTTGGTGCGGGTGGGTGTAAAAACCGTTCTTTTGGGCAACGCACGTTCAGGCGGAGGGGGGAGTACCCTGACCCAACAGTTGGCTAAATCATTGTTTCCTCGAGATACTACTCAGCTTAATTTTCCGGGGGCCAAAACGATGCGTTTGGGTGTTATCAAACTTAAAGAGTGGATTACCGCCGTAAAGTTAGAGCGCAACTATACCAAGGAGGAGCTTGTATGTATGTACCTCAATTCGATCTTTTTTGGCAGCAATGCTTATGGCATCAGGGCGGCCGCCAATACTTTTTTTGATAAACATCCCTCACAATTGAATATTGAGGAGGCGGCCCTGTTGGTGGGTATGATCAACAAACCGTCGCGCTTTAACCCCATTTCCAATCCGGAGGCTTCTGTGCGGCGGCGCAACCACGTGCTGGGACAAATGGCTAAATACAAGTATATTACAAAAGCAGAAGGTGATTCTCTTGGACAGCTGCCGTTGTTAGTTTCCTATACGGTTCAAGATCATAATGCCGGATTGGGACCCTATTTTAGAGATATGTTGCGGCGGGTGCTGAACGCTCGGGAGCCCCGAAGTACTGACTATAGAAATTATGAGGACTATCAGGTAGATTCATTGTTGTGGGCTGATGACCCTTTGTATGGCTGGTTGCGCAAAAACCCCAAACCTGACGGGTCGATGTATGATTTGGATCGGGACGGATTAAAAATTTATACTACTCTGAGCGCCCCCATTCAGCGTTATGCAGAGGAGGCGGTGGCCGAACACCTTGGGAAAGACTTACAGCCGGCCTTTAATCAGGAACTCAAATGGAAGAGAAACCGCCCTTTTTCGAACGATGTACCGACGACTACCATAGATAATTTGATGCGTCAAGCCAGACAATCAAGCGATAGGTACCGCAGTTTGAAAGCGGCAGGTGCGAGTGATGTGGAGATTTCCGACAGTTTCAAAGAAAAACGTACTATGAGGGTCTTCTCTTGGAATAAAAATGGTTATGCCGATACCCTTATGTCGCCCAACGATTCGATTTTGCACTATAAATCTTTTTTACGCGCTTCGCTGATGGCCATGGAACCGGGCACAGGGGCGGTAAGGGCTTATGTAGGTGGACCCAACTATCGTTATTTTAAATACGACAATGCCCGGCAGAGTAAACGGCAGGTGGGATCGATCATTAAACCCTTTTTGTATACCTTAGCCATGCAGGAGGGTTATGATCCCTGTTATGCAGTATGGAATGTGTCCCAGACTTTTGAAACGATCGATGACCCATGGACGCCCAGAACTACCGATAAACCCGAAATGATAGGGCAATTGGTAACGCTTAAATGGGGGCTTACCAACAGCAGCAACAATATTTCGGCCTTCCTGATGAAACAGTTTGGCCCTTATGCCATGCTTGAGATGTGTCGGCAATTAGGCATCGGAAGTTTTTTGGATCCGGTACCTTCGCTTTGTGTGGGGGCGGCTGATTTATCCCTCTTTGAAATGGCAGGAGCCTTTAATACTTTTGCCGGCAAAGGGGTGCATGTAGCGCCATATTTGGTTTCACGTATCGAAGATAAATCGGGAAACGTACTTAGTACCTTTACCCCCCGCAAGCGGGAAGCAATTAGCGAACGCACTGCCTTTTTGATGATTAATTTGTTGGAAGGAGTGGTTAACGAGGGTACGGCGGCGCGCATTCGTCGGCTGTACCTCCCTACGGGCGAGGTGGCAGGCAAAACCGGAACCACCAACGACCAAATTGATGGATGGTTTATTGGTATGGTACCTAAGTTGACGGCTGCCGTTTGGGTGGGGGCAGAGGATCGTCAGGTACACTTTGAAAGTTTGGCTTTAGGGGGGGGGGCCAATATGGCCCTGCCCATTTGGGGGTTGTTTATGAAAAAAGTAAGGGCAGACAGCACGCTCGGGAT
>WRJW01000024.1 GCA_009778375.1 Bacteroidota bacterium | reverse complement strand
CGGTTTTGCATCAGAACACGTACTTCTTCTTCTTCGTAGTAAGGAGAAGAAGCCGTGGTAAACCGGTGGGTTTCGCTTTTCGCGGTATCGGATCCGTCGTCTGCAAGTACATACCAATCGTATGTTGACTCCCCTCCAAGTGGGAAAGGAAGGGTAATTTGGGTGTTGGTTCCGCAATTTACGGATGTATAAGATGCTCTCTCTTGTGCGTAATACAGGGTGTATGTTATTTCGTCCTCATTAAGGTCTACAGAGGCCTCCCAACTAAAAGTAACCTTGGGATGCACGTCGGTTGCGTGGTTTTGGGGAAAGGTTAAAACGGGTGGAGTGGGCGGGATGTTTTCTGTATATACTTGTTGGCGAATAGAAAAAGATTGGGCGTGTTCCAAACGGCTGGTCTTGATCGTGATGTCGGCGTACCGCTCGTTATGGGTGTAATTCTTTTCCACGGTAAAAGTAATCTTGGAATTCCCATGGCCGGACGTAGTAGAAGCTTTAATATAAAGAGGGAGTTCTCCCATTGTCCAACCGGTGTTGGATTTAAGGCTAATCGTTACACTCCCCCCTTCTGCCGGTACCGTCGAAGAGGAGGGTTGAGATAAAGAGATGTACGGATCAACCGAACAGGCTGCCATCCATAACGAAAAGCCAAAGAGCAGTATAGTACGGATATGATGTTTCATAAAGGCAAAGGTAGATTTTTTTTTCTACTTTTGCGGTTTATTCAATAGATGCAGCATGACCCAGGAAGATCTTTTTAAAAACATTATTGCCCACGCCAAAGAGTATGGGTTTGTTTTTCCCTCGAGCGAAATATACGACGGATTGAGCGCCGTGTACGACTATGGCCCGATGGGTGTGGAGCTTAAAAATAATATTAAAAGTTATTGGTGGGAGTCCATGGTGCGGCAACACGAAAACATTGTGGGATTAGATGCGGCAATTTTTATGCATCCGAAAATTTGGGAGGCTTCGGGTCACGTGGGGGCTTTTAACGACCCGTTAATTGATAATAAAGAGTCCAAAAAACGTTACCGCGCCGATGTGCTCTTGGAGGATTATTTGGCCAAACAGGAAGAAAAGATCGAGAAAGAGGTGGAGAAAGGACGAAAACGATTCGGCGAAGCCTTTGACACCCCTCAGTTTTTGGCGACCAATCCCAATGTATTGCGGATTAAAGAGAAAATCAACACGGTGGGTCAAAGAATGAAGGAGGCCCTTCAGAGGAACGATTTGGAAGGATTGCGCCAACTCATTTTGGATTGCGAAATTGTTTGCCCCGTATCGGGCACCCGCAACTGGACCGACGTGCGCCAGTTTAACCTCATGTTCAGCACCCAAATGGGGAGTGTTAACGACGATGCCAACCAGATTTACCTCCGCCCCGAAACGGCTCAGGGTATTTTTGTAAACTTCTTAAATGTGCAAAAGACGGGGAGGATGAAAATTCCCTTTGGCATTGCCCAAATCGGCAAGGCTTTTAGAAATGAAATTGTGGCGCGACAGTTTATCTTCAGGATGCGGGAATTTGAGCAGATGGAGATGCAGTTTTTTGTGCGTCCCGGAGAAGAGATGAAGTGGTATAACTATTGGAAAGCTGAGCGTTTACGTTGGCACTCCTCAATGGGTCTTGGGCCGGATCGGTATCGTTTTCACGACCACGAAAAATTGGCCCATTACGCCAATGCCGCTTGCGACATCGAGTTTGCTTTTCCCTTTGGATTTAAGGAGTTGGAGGGGATTCATTCCCGCACCGATTTTGACTTGTCGCAACATCAAAAATTTTCGGGACGCAAGCAGCAATATTTTGATCCCGAAACCAACGAAAGCTACGTGCCGTATGTAGTAGAAACGTCGATTGGTGTAGACCGAACGTTTTTGGCACTATTTTCTGCCGCATACGCAGAGGAGGCGTTGGAAGGTGGAGAAAGCCGTGCGGTACTTAAACTTCCGGTGGTATTGGCGCCGGTAAAGGCGGCGATTTTGCCTTTAGTTAAAAAGGATGGTCTACCCGAAAAAGCCAGAGAGGTGTGGCAACTCTTAACGTATGACATGAGTACCCAATACGACGAAAAAGACAGTATAGGAAAGCGCTACCGCCGTCAGGATGCCATCGGAACACCCTATTGCATCACCATTGACCATCAAACATTAGAAGACAATACGGTAACGCTGAGGGAGCGGGATAGTATGAGACAGGAGCGGATCCCCGTCTCCGCCCTCCGCAACCGGATACGCGAACAAATATCGTTTAGCCATGCCCTCTCCCGTCTTAATGGTTGATTTAACAGGTCAATACCTCAAGATTAAAGAGGAAATAGAAACTGCTGTGGCAGAGGTGATTGCCTCTTCGACTTTTATTAATGGCCCACAAGTGACTCGATTTGCCTCCCACTTAGCCGATTATTTGGCAGTTCCCTATATTATTCCCTGCGCCAACGGGACGGACGCTCTTCAAATTGCCCTGATGGCCTTGGATTTGAAACCCGGAGATGAGGTTATAGTTCCGGCATTTACCTATGTGGCGCCTGCAGAAGTAATTGGTCTGCTTGGATTGGTTCCTGTTGTGGTGGAGGTGGATGCGCACAATTTTAATATGCTGCCTCTGGCGCTGGAGGATGCATATTCGTCCAAAACGCGGGCGGTAATTCCGGTACATTTGTTTGGGCAATGCGCAGATATGGATCCGATAATGGAGTGGGCCAAAAGGCGCGGAGTGTATGTGGTAGAAGATGCTGCCCAATCTTTGGGGGCCAAATATAAGGGACAGCGTGCAGGAACAATGGGCGATATCGGCTGCACTTCTTTTTTTCCTACCAAAAATTT
>WRJW01000023.1 GCA_009778375.1 Bacteroidota bacterium | reverse complement strand
GAAGGCACTTTTACCATGGGCGCTGCCACCGCCACATATGGTCCCGTAGCCTATCCCCACCAAGTTACACTAAGTGATTATTGGATAGGCCAAACAGAAGTAACCCAAGGATTATGGGAAGCCGTCATGGGAACAACTTATCCCGGCGAAACGCCGTCGTCGTACGGAAAGGGTTCGAATTATCCGGTATACTACATAAGTTGGGACAATATTGTAGGTACTGCAAGCAGCGGTATTGGTTATACCGTTAGGGGAATGACCTATTACCAAGATGGATTTTGTTATAAATTGAGTCAAAAATACAACGACGGCAGACAATACCGTTTGCCTACCGAAGCAGAGTGGGAATATGCTGCCCGCGAAGGAAGTTCGACGAACAACTATGATTACAGCGGCAGCAATACGATTAACGATGTGGCTTGGTATGGCGACAACAGCGGCTTCACTTCGCATATTGTTGGGAGCAAGCAGGCCAACAAACTGGGTATATACGATATGTGCGGCAATGTTGTGGAGTGGTGTTGGGATTTGTACAAAGGAGAAGAATATGGTTTGGGCGCGGTAGAAAATCCCACAGGCGCCTCAGAGGGTTATGAACATGCTGTACGCGGCGGCTCCTGGGGCGATGACCCCAAGCACTGTTGTGTGACGATTCGGGAAACGTTACCCTACTACCGAGCCGGAAACACCAACGGCTTCCGCCTTGCCCTGTAGCTCTCCTCAAGGACAAAACATTTCCCTTGCTTAACGCAGCAACATACGTGCATAGATTAATAATGAAACCGGATCGTTTTTTTAAGGTTGGTATTCAGGCTTTGGCCTACGGGGCAGGTGGCGGCGGCAGCTTCAATAATGCGTCTTTCTCTATCGGAGTAATGATTGGGAGGGAGGTATATGTCTAAAATTAATTCCCCTACGCGGCGAGGGTTTTCGGCCATGACCTTTTGGGTTTCTATGCGGGCGCCCTCAATCGAAAAGCGATGAGTTTGGGCTGCAATGCCTGCAACGGTAAGGATGCAGGATCCTAAGGAGGCAGCCAAAAGATCGGTGGGAGAAAAAGCCTCGCCCTTGCCGTGGTTGTCGATGGGGGCTTCGGAAATGATCCGGGATCCGGATGCGTTGTGGGTAGCTTGGGTGCGTAAATCACCCTGATACACAGTAGTAATGGTTGACATGGTATGAATAGTTTTTTAAGTGATGACGCCTAACAGGGTGGCTGAAGTGCATCGGAGGATTTTTACTTGAACATACGCTCCGATCGTGCAGGTTGCTTTAGGAAAAACACAGACCTTGTTTTGAGGAGTTCGTCCATAATATTCCAGATTGGATCGTTTGGAGACGCCTTCGACCAATACTTCAAAAGTTTTGCCTGTATCGCGCTGATTACTTGCTAAAGCATGCTTGTTTTGCAGGGCAATAATTTCATTAAGACGTTGTGTTTTAATATTTTCAGCAACATTATCGTGATACATATTGGCGGCTTTGGTGCCCGACCGTTCGGAGTATTGAAACATAAAGGCTTGGTCAAATTGAACCTGATTCATGAGGGAGAGGGTGTCGGCATGATCCTGATCGGTTTCGTCGCAAAAACCGGCAATAAAATCGGAAGAAACAGCACAATCGGGCAGAATCTGACGAATAGAAACGATGTGTTCAAGGTACTCTTCGCGGGTATACCGGCGGTTCATCTTATGGAGTATTTGGTTGCTGCCTGACTGGACGGGCAGGTGTATATGGTTACAGATGTTGGGATACATGGCCATGGTATACAGCACTCCTTTGCCCATATCTTTGGGGTGTGAGGTTACAAAACGAACCCTCAAAGTTGGATCTACTAAAGCCACAATTTCGAGTAATTGGGAAAAATTAAGGCAATCCGTGGGATTTTGAGGGTTACTCCACAGGTAGGAATCCACATTTTGACCCAAAAGGGTAACCTCTTTGTAACCGTTGGCAACCACTTCCCTCACTTCCCGCTCAATGGTTTGCGGATCGCGGCTACGTTCCCGTCCCCGTACAAAAGGTACAACGCAATAGGCGCAGGCGTTGTTGCATCCCCGCATGATAGAGACAAAAGCGCTGACCCCGTTTGGATCGAGGCGAACGGGAGAGAGGTCGGCGTATGTTTCTTTGGGGTTCAGTCCGATGTCGATGGGCTTATTACCTTGGCTTGCCATCCCCAACAATTTGGGTAATTGGCGATAAGCGTCAGGACCCACCACCAAATCGACGGCGGGATGGTTCAGGAGTTCTTCTTTGAGCCGCCCTGCCATACAGCCTAATACCCCCACTTTAAGGGATGGTTTTTTCTTTTTTTGCTGACGAAACAAATCCAGTCGGCCCAATACCCGTTGCTCTGCGTTGTCGCGTATAGAACAGGTATTTATAAGGATTACATCGGCTAAATCGATCGTATGGCACAAGGAATAGCCGGAATCCTGCATCACCGCGAGCACTACTTCACTATCGTTAATATTCATCTGGCAACCATAAGTCTCTATATAAAGTTGAGGCCATTGGCTCTTTTCTACAGGTCGGATATTGCGATATTTTTGGGTCATTTTGGATTAAATTCATTACAAATATAACGTTTTTTCTACCTTTGCAGTATAATGTATTATTTATGACAACAAGACTTGCCCGTTTCAGTATCGTGCTTGGATGCGTTTTTTTGCTGAGTTCCTGTTTTTCTTACCGCGACATCGTAGTTAAAGATTTTTCCCTTGATGATTTTAGTATGCAGGGGTCTACTATTTTGATAGATTTTTCGGCGATGGTAAACAACCCAAACCGAGCTTTTGTGATCCAAGGGGCGGCCGG
>WRJW01000022.1 GCA_009778375.1 Bacteroidota bacterium | reverse complement strand
GACTTGCATGTGTTAAGCCTGCCGCTAGCGTTCATCCTGAGCCAGGATCAAACTCTTCATTGTATAAATTTTAATGTTTTTGCTCGTCCTGTTACTCATATCTTCCTTTATAAAAGGAAAAGAATTAACGTTTTACTCTTTATTGTACTGTTAAAATTGTACTTCTTTCCAATATTTCAAAGATCTATTTTTTATACCGTATCAGGCGCTAAACCTTAAACGGGCTGCAAAGGTAGGGACTTTTTTGAAACCTCCAAATTTTTGTGCCAAAATTTTTAAAATTTTCTTACCTTCGCAACTTTATTGAGTCAAGGCATCCCGATAACGATGGATAATAAATTAGTAATCATACCCACCTACAACGAGAAAGAAAATATCGAAAAGATGGTACGGGCGGTTTTGGGCCTTAAAAAGGCTTTTCAACTCCTGATTGTAGACGACGGATCTCCGGACGGGACGGCCTCCATCGTCAAAGAGTTGCAAAAAGAGTATCCGGATCGGATATATTTGATTGAAAGAACAGGAAAACAGGGACTTGGAACGGCTTACATCACCGGTTTCAGATGGGCAATCGCCCATCAGTACGATTACATTTTTGAGATGGACGCTGATTTTTCCCATAATCCGGCCGACCTGACCACCCTCTACCAGGCCTGTGCGGCAGGAGCTGATATATCCATCGGATCTCGCTACTGTTGCGGCATCAGCGTGGTAAACTGGCCCCTAAAACGGGTATTGATCTCCTATTTTGCCTCCCGATATGTACGTACGGTGTTGGGTATGCCGGTATTCGACACTACCGCCGGATTTGTGTGTTATAAAAGGAAAGTATTAGAAAGAATCGATTTTGACCGGATCAAGATGAAAGGATACGGGTTTCAGATTGAGATGAAATACCATTCCCATAAACTCGGATGCACCATTGCCGAAGTTCCGATTATCTTTATTGACCGCACCTTAGGCACCTCCAAAATGAGCAGCGGCATCTTTGGAGAAGCCTTTTGGGGGGTGCTTAAACTCCGTTTTAGAAAAATCCATCCGGCATAACCATGTCTTTACTGATAAAAAATGCCACCATTATCAACGAAAGTTGCTCTTGTAAGGGGAGTGTACTAATCGTGGAAGATCGAATTGAGGATATTTACCCTTTTGGAACAAAACTTCCCATGGCAGATGAAACCATAGATGCTTCCGGCAAGTGGCTTATCCCGGGTGCGATTGACGATCAGGTCCATTTTAGAGAACCCGGAGCTACTCAAAAGGGATCTATCGCTACAGAAAGCCGTGCCGCCGTGGCGGGAGGGGTAACCTCTTTTATGGATATGCCCAACAATCAACCGCCCTGCTGTACCATGTCTTTGTTACATGATAAGTACCAAATCGCCGCCAACGACGCTTACGCTAACTACGCATTTTACTTTGGTGCAAACAACGATAATATTGAGGATATAAAAAAAATCGACCGTAACCGCCTTCCCGGAGTTAAAGTATTTATGGGTTCTTCTACCGGAAATATGCTGGTAGACAATCCGGAAACGCTCGAAAAAATTTTCAGGGAGTCGCCCGTGCTGATCGCCACCCATTGCGAAGAAGAGTCCATCATTCGCCATAATCTGGAGGAAGCTAAGAAAAAAGACGGCGATGCGATACCTCCGGAAAAGCACCCTGTGATTCGCAGTCGGGAGGCGTGTATAGCCTCTACCCAAAAGGCCATAGCGCTCGCGCTAAAGCATCACAGCCGCTTGCACATTTTACACCTTACTACAAAAGAAGAAATAGCGTTACTTGCCAAAGTCCGAAAAAAAACGCCTGAAATCACCGGAGAAATCTGCGTGCACCACCTTTATTATACCGATCAGGATTATGTTGCTTTGGGCAACTTGATTAAATGCAATCCGGCCATAAAATCGGTACAAGACCGTGAAGCGCTCAGGGAGGCGCTGAGAAGAGGGGTGATTCAAGTTGTAGCAACCGACCATGCACCCCACTCTTTAGATGAAAAACAACGTCCATACCTCCACGCACCCTCCGGACTTCCACTGATTCAATATGCCCTTCCCTTGATGTTTAGTATGGCCCAAGCGGGCATCTTTACGCCCGAACAGGTAGTAGCGTGGATGTGCCACGGACCGGCGTTGAACTTTGGAGTCGTTCAAAGGGGATTTATCCGAAAAGGTTATTACGCCGATTTGGTACTCTTAGACCCTCATCCTCCTGCTCGCCCCTCCGTATCGGATACCTTATATTATAGGTGCGGCTGGAATCCCCTTTCATCGGCACAAATTTCTGTTAGGGTAAGCCATACTTTTGTAAACGGATCATTAGTCTATACCCAACATCAAGGGGTGACCGGACTCAGGAGTGCCCAAGCCCTTCGTTTTTATGAAAAATAAGTTTGCCGTATACCTGTCGATCTGCACTTCCATGTTCTTTTGGGGGTTCTCCTTTATTTGGAGTAACCAACTCTTAAAACTTGGAATGCCTGTTTTTGCTTTGATTTTTTTTAGAATGGCTATTGCAGGCATCATTCTTTTAGCAGTATCTCTTGGAACAAAAAAACTACAATGGCCTTGTAA
Organism: Bacteroidota bacterium; assembly: GCA_009778375.1. Taxonomy (GTDB): domain Bacteria; phylum Bacteroidota; class Bacteroidia; order Bacteroidales; family UBA932; genus WRBG01. The sequence goes on along the minus strand of WRJW01000022.1, from coordinate 240 downwards.
AAAAGATATTAAATGGTTTTTTCTTCTGGCGCTTGCAGAGCCTTTTCTCTATTTTGTCGGCGAAACCTTTGGCATGAAACTCACGGCATCTCCTACCCTTTGCTCGGTGGTGATTGCTACCATACCCATTTTTTCTATGGTGTTTGCCATGTCGGTTTACCACGAAAAGGTGAGCAGGTCTAACAAGGTGGGTATTTTCTTGACCCTTCCGGGCATCTGCATTGTAGTTTTTGAACATGG
>WRJW01000021.1 GCA_009778375.1 Bacteroidota bacterium | reverse complement strand
TTTTTATTGAGTTGGTATTTAATATAATATTATTCTTTGATGGCTTTAATGCCGGGTAACTCAATGCCTTCTAAATATTCGAGCATGGCGCCCCCGCCGGTAGAAACATAACTGACTTTGTCGGCAAAGCCCATTTGGTTGATTGCGGCAACCGAATCGCCACCTCCAACGAGACTAAAGCAGCCGTTTTGAGCAGTAGCCTTGGCCAAAATTTCTGCAATTCGATGGGTGCCCTTGGCAAAGGCGGGTATTTCGAATACCCCTGCGGGGCCGTTCCATAAAATAGTTTTGGCGTTCATCAAAATTTTTTCCCAGCTGTTCAGGGTTTCGGGGCCCGCGTCCATCCCCAACCATCCCTCCGGAATTTGGTCGACGGGGCATATTTGGGTGTGGGCGTCCGGGGTAAAGGCGTCGGCGGCCACTACGTCTGTAAAGAACAAGAGATGAATTCCTTTTTCCTTGGCCTTATCCATAATGCTGCGGGCTAAATCCAATTGATCCTCTTCACACAGCGAAGCGCCAATGAATCCTCCCTGCGCCTTTATAAAGGTAAAGACCATGCCGCCGCCCACAATCATTTGGTCTACCTTATCCAATAAATGGGCGACTACGCCAATTTTGCTGGATATTTTAGCTCCACCCAGAATAGCTACAAAGGGCCGTTTAGGATTTTGCAGAGCCTGCTCTAAGGCGTTTACCTCATTCTCCATTAAGTATCCAAACATTTTGTCGTGGGCAAAATACTTGGCAATAAGGGCGGTAGATGCATGTGCGCGGTGGGCGGTGCCAAAAGCGTCGTTAATGTAGCAGTCTGCATAAGAGGCTAAACGGGAGGTAAACGTTGCTTGTTTCTCTTTAATCAGGGCTTTGGCTACTTTCTTTTCCTCATCGGAAACATCGTCGGGCAAACCACGGGGTTTACCCTCTTCCTCGGCATAATAACGGAGGTTTTCTAAGAGCAGGGCTTGCCCCGGTTGGAGGTTTTGGGCTAATTCGGCGGCTTCGGGGCCCATACAGTCGGGGGCAAAGAGGAGGGATACTCCCAAATACTTTTCCACAGTCGGAATAATATGTTTGAGCGAATATTTGGGTTCGGCGGCTTTAGGGCGACCGAGATGCGACACAATAATAAGGGAACCTCCGGCGGCCAATACCTTTTTAAGGGTGGGAATGGCGGCGCGGATACGGGTATCGTCGGTTACTTGAAAATCGGCGTTGAGGGGAACGTTAAAATCTACGCGAACAATGGCGCGTTTTCCGGTAAAATCATAGTTGTCTATGTGTTGCATAATAAAACAGGTAAAATATAATGAGACGAAATTACAAAAGTTTTTTATATTTGCTGCTTTAATTCATGCATAGAAACAGGAATGATATTGCTATCTCCACAAAACTGGCCCGATTACGCATTAATCGATAGCGGCAATTTTGAAAAATTAGAACGCTTTGGGGCTTATTTTTTGGCTCGACCGGAACCTAAAGCGCTGTGGAATAAATCTCTATCTGAACAAGAGTGGAATAGATTGGTGCAAACCCGTTTTGTGACGGGAGCCGGTTTTGGAAAGGCAGGGAAAGAAGATAGTGGAACGTGGCAAATGGTGAAGAAGATGCCGGAACAGTGGCAAATTAGTTATAATGGCGATGGATTTGGATTGAGGATGAGGCTGGGTCTGACTGCTTTTAAGCATGTGGGACTCTTTCCCGAACAGGCGCCCAACTGGGAATATGTGTATCAGGCGGTAAGGCGTATTGGAGGGGCAGAGGAAGCGCCTAAAATATTGAATCTTTTTGCCTATACCGGCGGAGCCTCTTTGGCCGCGCGTGCAGCAGGAGGCGAAGTAACGCATTTGGATGCGGTACGGCAGGTGGTGACGTGGGCGCGGGAAAATATGGAAGCAAGCAAGATGGAGGGGATTCGCTGGATCGTTGAGGATGCGCTTAAATTTGTGCGGCGGCAGGTGCGCAGAGGGGCATTATTCCAGGGCATTATTTTGGACCCGCCGGCTTACGGACACGGTCCCGAAGGGGAGCGCTGGAAGTTGGACGAATGTTTGTTTGACTTGTTGCAGGAGTGTAATGCGGTTTTAGCCCCCCATAACAGTTTTGTACTGCTGAACCTCTATGCCAACGGCTATTCGGCGGTATTGGCCGATACATTGGCGCGGCAGGCTTTTGGAGATTCTGGAACCTATTCGTTTGGTGAATTGATGCTTGAGGATCAATGTACCAAAAAGTTGCCGTTGAGCGTTTTTGCGCGCGTAGAAAGATAAATAACGCTTATCCCCGCTCCATGTCGCGGCGGATATCCTTTTCCTTTATGGTTTGGCGTTTGTCGTACTCTCGTTTTCCCCGCGCCAGCGAAATGTTGAGTTTGGCAAAGCCGTTTTGGGCAATAAACAGACGGGTGGCAATAATGGTAAGGCCCTTTTCTTTTACACTGCGTTGAAGTTTGCGCAATTCTTTGCGGTTGAGTAAGAGTTTGCGCTCCCGTTTGGGGTCGTGCTGGTTAAAACTGCCCCACCAATAGTCGGCCACGTGCATGTGTTTTACAAAGAGTTCGTTACCGGAAAAGTAACAATAAGCATCTACCAAAGAGGCCTTTCCTTCGCGGATAGATTTGATCTCCGTCCCGGTCAGCACAATACCGGCGGTAAAAGATTCTATAAACTCATACTCGAACCCGGCGCGCTTGTTTTTAATCTCTATGTTGGATTTTGCTTGAGGCATGCTGCAAAGGTAT
>WRJW01000020.1 GCA_009778375.1 Bacteroidota bacterium | reverse complement strand
TCGGGATTTTCCAATACCGATTTATGGGAGGCAGCAGAGCCAATGCTCGACACAATACCCTCTCCTACACGCGCCAAAACGGTCTCTTCTCCGGCGCCTCCTACCAATTGTTTGATGTTGGCGCGCACCGTTACGCGGGCTTTGGAAATGAGTTGAATCCCGTCTTTGGCTACGGCGGTAACGGGCGGCGTGTTAATTACTTTTGGATTGACCGACATCTGTACGGCTTCAAAGACATCCCGACCTGCTAAGTCAATGGCGGCGGCCATTTTAAAGTCTAACGAAATGTTGGCCTTATCGGCAGAAATCAGGGCGTTGACCACTTTGGCCACATTTCCCTTAGCCAAAAAGTGGGCTTCTAAACTGTTGGCGTCCAATTTCAGGCCGGCTTTGGTTCCGGTAATCATGGCCATCACAATTGTCCCGGGGGGTACCTTGCGCCAACGCATCAACACAAGTTGAATAAGCGAAATACGCACGCCGGAAATCAGGGCTTGAAACCAAAGGGTAACGGGAAAAAACCAGAGCAGAATCAACAGACCTACAAACGATATTCCCGTCCACAGTAAAAATACGGTAATGTTTTCCATATAACTAATTTTAAGATTATGTACTAAACCTGCTCCGCGAGCGCCGGAGCCACAAATATCCGAAGATCTTCTATCTGTACCACTTCGACTTCCATGCCGGGGTCAATTACCCCCTGAAAAGCGTATACTTCTACGTCATGTCCGCCCAAGCGCGCTTTTCCGGCGGGAATCAGGCGCCCCAGCGTTTTGCCCCTCATCCCTATATGAATCCCCAAATCCAGAGGAAGGGGAATGGCCTTTGATTCAATTTCATGGTTTAAACTAAGACGTTTCCACGTTTTAGCCCTTAAAGCATACCCTACACACACAAAACATATCAAAATGGTAATTATCAACACAATGACTCCTGTTGGCCGGGGATGATAGAAAAAGGCGATAAAATTGGCCCCCACTAAAGATACTAAAGCCAAAACGCCGGCAATGCCAATTCCGGGAATGAGAAGCAGTTCGGCCAAAAACAAGACGATTCCAATGATTATAAGTGTAACAATAAGGCCCATATCCATACAATTTAATCCCCAAATATCGGAAGAAATTTTTAATTCACCAACTACGGATGAATCGTCTCTACCGTAATCCCCTCAAATCCGAGTTGCGTCAGCACCGTTTGCAACTCCTGAGCTTCCTGAAATGTGGCAAAAGGCCCTATAACGTATTTTAGGCCTCCATCTCCGGAAATGCTGGCTAAATCTTTGGTCTTTAATTCTCTGATTGCTACAATTAAAGATTCCGGCAACCCTTGGGGATAATAGCCCAAAGAGACGCGACAGGCGGCTTTGGGCGCGGCGCTTTCTAACTTGCGCGCTTCGGCTACCGTTATTGTATTTCCCTCATTATAGGCAATAATCACCGCATCCCTTAAACCTGTTCGTTTAACCTGAGCCAACGCTACGGAAGCTTGGTCGTACCCGCTGAACTGGCCGGCCGCATAGTGGTATTTTCCGGTCGGGGTGGCCGATTCAAAAACAGGAGAAACTCCTTTAAACGACGCTGCCTTAGCCGGAGCCGAAGTAACAGAGAGTTGTATCCGATAAAAGAGGAAATCGGGTCGGACGTATTCGGGAATGATTTCCGATTCGTTGTCGATTCTAAAAGAGAGGTCTATGGTCGGTTCTATGACCACAGGCAAGGCAAACCGAAACGTATAAAGAGTCGCTGCCTCTTTTTTAAGCGGGGCAGAGAATACCGAGGTCGTTTGGGGTTTGGTCTCTTTTACAAGTGCTTGAGCAGGCGACACCAAAGGGGGCAATATCCCTCTATTCAGGAAATCGGTTTCTGCCTGTTGCACCGCCAAGCCCGCCTGCCGGTATTGTTCCCGCAAATCCATCAGGGCAAACTCCTCTTCTTCTATCCTTTTGGCAAATATCAACCGATCATTCTCTTCCGAAAGCCGGGCATACACCTCCCGACTTAGCGTCAACGCCTTTTCCTGTGTCGCCACCGCCTCTCTAATGGCCTGAGCCTGTTGCACCGCCTGTGTGTAATCCAGCAATGCTCCCTGTTCCGATGGAGGATCCTCTCGGCCCGCATTATTTGCTTTTTTTTCGTCAATTTCCTCAACCATAAGCAATTGAGATAGTCGGTACACATCAGGACTGTTGCGCAAATCATAACTCAAGGGATGCTGCTCATACACCACTTGGTACAGGGTGACCATCTCCTGATTTTTTGCCCTGTCCGATGCAAAAAGGGCCGTCAAACCGTCTGAGGTCGGCATAAAGAGGAGGTCGTTGGCGGGCGAAGAGTAGGGAAAGCCCATGTTCCGGGCGGGCCCCCAGATCCCCGTTTCTTTATCAAATTGACTCACATACAAATCAAATCCCCCCATCCCATAATGTCCGTCCGAGGCAAAATAGAGGCTTTGCCCATCTGCCGAGAGTACCGGAAAACATTCATCTCCCGTACTGTTTACCTCGGCTTCCATAGGTTCGGGATAAGACCATAGAGAGTCGGACAGTTGACGGCTGAGGTAAAAGTCCAGACCGCCAAAGGGACCTCTTCCGGTAAATATCATGGTTTTATTTGGAGGTGAAACAAAGACGGGATAAGATTCGTCCAATTCGGGAAAAACTCCTTCGGGGGGCAACGCCCAAAAACTGCCGTTTCCCATATCAAAATAGAGATAAAAAGACTCCTTAGCTACCGCGA
>WRJW01000019.1 GCA_009778375.1 Bacteroidota bacterium | reverse complement strand
TTTTTTACAAAAAGGACGAGCGTTTTTCCCCACACATAAGCGAGAAGCGGAAAAACAATGACAATCAATTTGTTATAGTTCCATGCGTCTATAAAATGAAATTGAACGACCGACACAAACGCACGGGTAATCCCGCACCCGGGGCATTCGACTCCAAAGATATTTTTTATCAAACAGAGCGAGTGTTCTCCCTGCAGCCACTTCATAGGTAGAAAAAAGAGCAGCAATGGGGCGAGAATAATCACGATATTCCCCATGTTCCCCATCTGCGTCACCAATCGCCGGTTCATTTTGAGCCTACAAATAGGACAAAGTCTGAGTGAGTTTTTTAAGGTTATAATTTTTGGCTCGATTTTGGGCGGTAAAGAGGTCAATTAACCACCAAATACCGCAACCGTAGATGGTAATGATTTTTACAACGCCCAACGCAATATCATCCAGCCAAAACCGCTCCCAACCAAGAAAAATGGCAATAAGCAGGATCATGGATGGTTTTTGAAATTGTGTAGCTTGAATCATATAAAACTTGTCGTCGTCTAATTTTTCCAACTTCTCTTTAATGATTCCAATGTCGTAAGGATGAAAATTTTCGGCATTCATGCCGAAGAACATGTCGATTTTTGATTTTTCCATGGTTAGTATAATTAGGAGTGGTTAAAATACATAAGTTAATGTGGTAAAGACGGATCGATTGCGGATAAAAGCCCCATCCCCGTTCCGGTTTCGGGTAAGAGTGGTATAGGCCTGCCGACGGGTAACGCCTACACGGATCATGGCAAGACGCAACTCGACTCCATAGTTGATCCCGACTTCGTTGCGGTAAAACAGCTTGTTAAAATCAAGGGACGATTTTCCCTGACGGCCGCCAAACCGGTAACTGTAATAGGGTCCTGCAAAAACGGCAAGGCCGGCGGGGTTGTCGAGCGGCGTTTGCAACACAACATTTAAAGGCGTTGTGAGGTTGTGGCTACAGACTTTTCCGTCAGGATGGCGCGCCTGAATGTAGTTGTAATAGGCTTCGGGACGTATGGCTAAAAGACCCATATTAAATGCAGCCGTTATTCCGATCCCATGCGCTCCCGCCGATTTGCCGTCCACAGCTCCGGAAGTATAAAAATGGTAATTGGAACCAAATTGGGCCGAAATACCCATATTGAATGTAGCAGGCGGTGTGTGTTTGGCGGCCAACTTGCCCGAAGCGGCATACCCTTCGTCTGTAGAAACAGCCCGAACCACATTGGCCAGATGTTCGGTAATTAAAGCCATACCGTCGTAATCAATCAGTTGGGCCACGTCGCCGGGTTTATGGTAAGGCGATTTAAATCCGGTAGTTACGGCCAAGGTGGGGACCCCTTCAAAGGCAAATGCCTGGGTGTCTGTGGCCGTAAGTATGCTTTTCTCAAAATTTTGGGTCTTGATATGCAACCCTTCCGGAATCAGTTTAGGGTCTGTAAGGATCTGTTCTCCTTTTCTGATGGTGCCGCTCCCCACATACTTGAGGTACCCGCTGGCCTTATACCACCCCACCATATCTATGCTAAGCATAAGTTTTACCTGCTCAATGGGAAAAGGGGGGGCGTGGGCAAAATCATTGGAGCCGTACAACCCGATTTCCTCAGCGTCAAAAGCAATCAGCACCACAGATCGGCCCAAGAGAGGTTGGATACTCTTAATGATACGGCCCAATTCGATGGCGGTAGCCGTTCCCGATGCATTATCGTCGGCACCGGGGTACATAACCTTTTCGCCGTTTTTGTCTACTTTAGTACCTAAGTGGTCGTAATGAGCCCCAACCACAATGTATTCGTTCTTTAAGACGGGATGGTTTCCCTCGATAATCCCAACTAAATTACTGTATTGTTCTCCGCGGAATGGCCTGTAGTAAGAAACTCCGTTCCAGGGGGTAATCCCAATCTCTTTCCATTGTGCGGCAATATAAGCGGCGGCTTTTTGGGCATACACACTGCCGGCGCTGCGTCCCTGCAGCGAATCGGCGGCCAGTGTATATACATGGCTTTTTAATCTGTCTGCCAGGGTTTGTTGAGCGAAAAGAGATGGAATAATCGTCAGCCAAAGGCTTAGGACCCATCCGGTAATCAATAATATTCGTTTCATAATGCACAAAGGTACGATAAATGTAGTACATTTGTATTCTGCTAAATATTAATTCCCATGAAAAAACTTATCTTCCCTCTATTGATCTGCTGTCTTGCGGCAAACCTTTGGGCACAAACGCCCAAACTTCCGGTAATCGGCCTTTCCGGCACCCATGCTTCGGGTGGGGCAACTCAACTAAGTTCCACTTATATAGAATCTGTAATACGGGCGGGCGGCGTTCCGGTGGTATTGCCGATTAACAACAACCTCGATGTTTTAAAAACAATGATTGCGTCCATTGACGCCCTGATCATGACAGGAGGCGAAGACATTGACCCCCTGCGATATTTTGGCGAAGCGGCGATTCCCGGACAGGGAGAGATTGATCCCGAGCGGGATGCCTTTGATATAGCCCTGATTAAATTAGCCGCCGAAAGGGGGATTCCGATTTTGGGCATTTGTCGCGGCCATCAAGCGATTAATGTTGCTTTTGGCGGGACGCTCTATCAGGATATGCCCTCGCAAATCAGGACGGGATTACTCAAACACCGGCAACAGGCCCCCTCGTGGTACGGCACGCACGAGGTAACGTTAGAACCCAACTCTATTTTGGCTAAAATTTTGGGAACGAC
>WRJW01000018.1 GCA_009778375.1 Bacteroidota bacterium | reverse complement strand
TTGATATTATTCAGGTTTTGCTTTCAGCGAAGAACGGATAAGGTAATAGATGAGCAACAGGTACATAGCCACCGCCAACCATTCGCCGTAGGGCTTGGCCATCCAGGCGGCGTTGGTCAGGTCGGTTCCGGTAAACTTAATGATGGCGCTGACTACCCCCATCAGGGCCCCTCCGGCAATGAATCCCGAAGCTAACAAGGTACCTTTTTCGGTACGGGCGGTATTGATGGCCCTATCTTTACTGCGGGAGCCTACATACCAACTGACGGCTCCGCCTACCAACAGGGGCAAATTCAGATCGAGGGGAATAAACATACCCAAGGCAAAGGCAAGTGCAGGTACTTTCAAGAAAGTAAGTATAATGGCGATTATAGCCCCAATGCCGTACAACAGCCAGGGGGCCGCTCCGCCAGACATCATCGGTTCAATCACTGCGGCCATGGCATTGGCTTGAGGCGCAACCAAGGCCCCTTCGCCCACAAAACCATACGTTTGATTCAATACCATCATCACCAGTCCAACGGTTCCTGCGGCTACTAAGGTGCCCAAAAACTTCCAGCGCTGCTGGACCGCCGGCGTAGAGCCTAACCAGTAGCCGATTTTAAGGTCGGTAACAAAACATCCCGACATGGAGAGGGCCGTGCAGACCACCCCTCCAATAATAAGGGCGGCCACCATGCCCGCCGTGCCCGAAAGTCCGGCAGCAACCATAATTACAGAGGTGATAATCAGGGTCATCAAAGTCATGCCGCTCACGGGATTGGTGCCCACAATGGCAATGGCGTTGGCGGCCACGGTGGTAAAGAGAAAAGCGATGATTCCTACCACCAAAAGGGCAATCACGGCATGGAAAATGTTATGCAGGATACCAAAGTAGAAGAAAAGAAAGAGAACGACAAGAGCAGCCAAAACGCCAAAGACCACGATTTTCATGGAGAGGTCCTTTTGGGTGCGCACCTCTTGAGAGCTATGGCCCTTTCCCCCTTTTATCTCTTTTGCAGCCAATCCAATGGCACTCCTGATAATTTTGGAGGATTTAATAATGCCAATGATGCCGGCAGTGGCAATCCCTCCGATTCCGATGTGGCGGGCGTATCCGGTAAAGAGGGCTTCTGGCGTCATGCTTCCAATGGTCTGCACCAGTCCGGCATGCATTAAGTCAATAACTTGTCCTCCAAAAAACAGGTTTAACAGCGGGACAATTACAAACCACGATAAAAATGATCCGCAACATATAATAAAGGCATAACGCAGTCCGATAATATAGCCAAGACCCAGCACCGCTGCGCCTACATTTATTTTTATCAGTACTTTTGCTTTTTCGGCAATGGTTTCGCCAAAAATGATCATTCGAGAGGTAATCGTTTCGTGCCACCAACCAAAAGAGGCCACAATAAAATCGTATACACCTCCTATCAATCCACTGATTAAAAGATATTTTGCTCCTTTTCCTCCCGTTTCTCCACTGACGAGTACCTGATTGGTAGCAGTGGCTTCGGGAAAGGGGAATTTTCCGTGCATATCCGAGACGAAATATTTCCGGAACGGAATGAGGAAGAGTATACCCAAAATACCGCCCAGCAGGGAACTCATAAAGATTTTGAAGAAATCAATGCTGAGTTCGGGGTATTTGGCCTGCAGGATGTAGAGGGCGGGGAGGGTAAAAATTGCTCCCGCCACAATGGCTCCGGAACAGGCGCCTATGGATTGGATAATCACATTCTCTCCTAAGGTATTTTTGCGTTTAAGGGCGGTAGAGAGGCCTACGGCAATGATGGCAATAGGGATGGCGGCTTCAAAGACCTGCCCCACTTTTAAGCCTAAGTAGGCGGCGGCGGCAGAAAAAATAATGGTCATCAACAGGCCGATGATGATGGACCAAAAAGTGGCTTCGGGGTACTTTTTACCGGGCGACATCAGGGGTTGGTATGTTTCTCCGGGCTTGAGTTCGCGGTAAGCGTTTTCGGGAACTCCTTGAACAGGTTGATCTTGAGTCATAATATACAGTGGTTAAGTCTTCAAAGTTAGCCATTTTTGTGGAAATATGTATATTTGTAGTCATGTACTTTAAGCGTAAAATCATCTGGATTACCGGAGCCTCTTCGGGCATCGGAGAAGCCCTTGCCTTAGCATTCATTAAAGAGGGAGCAACGGTAATCGCTTCGGCGCCATCGGCCGATGAGCTTGAGGTTAGCAGAGCCAAAACCTCTGCTCCCGAACGATTTTACGTTTTTCCCTTAGATTTAGCCCGTCCCGACACCATAGCTCCATTGGCTGCAGAAATGATCGACCGATTTGGCCGGATCGACATACTGATAAACAATGCCGGTATAAGCCAGCGCTCCAACGTGTTGGACACGCCCATCGAGAACGACCGAAAAATCATGGAGGTAGATTATTTTGGCGCTGTGATCCTGACCAAAGCCGTTTTGCCGTGTATGATGGCACAGGGCGGAGGGCATATACTCTGTACCAGCAGCATGGTAGGCCTCTTTGGCTTTCCCCTGCGTTCGGCCTATTCTGCAGCCAAACACGCCCTGCATGGTTTTTTTGAATCGCTTAGGATCGAATATTACCAGAGCAACATAAAAGTGAGCATTATCATTGGAGGACGTATTCAAACGGCGATTTCCATGAATGCCCTTACCGCAGACGGTACTGCCTACGGCCGGATGGACGATGGACAAAAGCGCGGCATACATAGAGAAAAGGCC
>WRJW01000017.1 GCA_009778375.1 Bacteroidota bacterium | reverse complement strand
TTCAAGACCTATCAGGCGGAAAAAGGACGCCTGACCGACACCCAACGAAAACAGCGCGAAGACGAGATTATAAATAAAGAGCAGGCTGCAAAAGAGTTACAAAAATCTTATTTTGGACAGGATGGAACGGTTACCAAAAGGACGGAAAACATCATTCAACCCATTAAAGACAAAGTGCAGCGTGCTATTGACGTTTTAGCCGAGCAAGGAGGATACGCCGTCATTTTTGACATTGCCGCGGCACCCGGCTTTATCTACACCCATCCCGCTTATGATCTTAGCGGGAAAGTTTTGGAAAAATTAGGACTGAACAAGTAAATAGCATATATTTGCAGCGTAAAACGTTTTTAAACAAGTATAACAATAACATGAAAAACTACCTTATTCTTTTTAGCCTGCTTATTGGCGCCACTGTTTTGGCACAGGCACAACCTAAATCTGGTCATATTAATTTGGAGGAGTTGGTGAACCTGATGCCTGCACGTGATTCTGCCACAGTAAAATTTCAGAAATATGTAACTGAAATGCAGGATATGTATGATGCTATTCAAACGGAATACAACACTAAAGCAAATGAATATCAGCAAAAAAATGCAAGTTGGTCGGCCGCTATATTAGAGACCAAACAGCGAGAATTGGTTGAGATGCGCCAGCGGTTAGAACAGTTTGGCGAAAGTGCAGGTCAGGAAATGCAGTCCATGCAGACGGTTTTATTTTCTCCCGTATATACCGAGGCCAATGAGGCGATTAAAAAAATTGCCAAAGAGCTGGGCTTGATTTATGTTTTTAATTCCGCAGGAATGCCCTATATTGACGAGGAACAATCCATCAATCTGTTGGATAAAGCCAAAGTGGCCTTAAAAATTCCAGCCGAAAAAGTGGCGCCCACCGTGATTGGGCAGTGATCGGAGTATTTGATTCGGGATTGGGCGGCTTGTCCGTATGGAAAGAAATCATCAAACTCCTTCCCGACGTCTCTCTTTTTTACGTTTCGGATAACGCGTGGTGTCCATACGGGCCTCGTCCTGCAGAGGAGGTGGTTGAACGGAGTCGGGTAATCAGTCGTTTTTTAATCGGCAAGGGATGCCGACTTATTGTGGTGGCTTGCAATACGGCTACCGCAGCGGCCATAGACACCCTTAGACAGAATTTTCCGATTCCTTTTGTGGGTATGGAGCCTGCGGTTAAACCGGCAGCCCTTCATTCCCGTACGGGCGTAGTGGGAGTTTTGGCTACACAGGGCACCTTTGGGGGGCGTTTGTATCGGGAAACTTCCCAACGATTTGCGGCACATGTGCAGGTATTGGAGCGAGTAGGAACTGGTTTGGTGGAGTTGATTGAACAGGGGCTTACAGATACTCCCCAGACAGAAACCTTATTACGTACCTATATTGAACCCATGATGGAAGCAGGTGCGGATCACTTGGTACTTGGATGTACCCATTATCCCTTTCTTATTCCGTCCATAGAAAAGATAACCTGCGGACGATTAACCATTGTGGATCCGGCTCCGGCAGTAGCGCAACAGGTTTTCTTGCAATGGGCAGAGGCGGTACAGGCAGCGGATCTCCGACAAGAAGCGGCTCCGACATATTGGTTTTACGCCTCCGGATCGGAAGATGAGTTACAGGCTCGTTTTCAAGTTCTTGCCCCCTCTTCTCTACCATCGACATTCTTCTCTGGATTTTGTTTTCCCTGAATTTGTTTATCTTTGCCGCTTCTTATTTCTAACCTAATTTATGTAAATATGTCAACAGAAAATTTATTTTGGTTTATTCCCATTGCAGCCGTAACGGCATTAATCTTTGCTTACTACTTTTTTAAAGAGATGATGAGAGGGAGCGAAGGAACAGAGGTAATGAAAGAGATTGCTTTGCACGTACGCAAAGGCGCCATGGCGTATTTAAAACAGCAATACAAAGTGGTATTGATTGTTTTTGTGGTGCTTTCGCTCTTTTTTGTCTTTTTGGCCTACGGATTGGGCGTTCAAAACGGATGGGTGCCTTTTGCCTTTTTAACGGGTGGTTTCTTTTCGGGATTGGCCGGCTTTATCGGTATGCGTACCGCTACGTTTGCGTCGGCCCGCACCGCTCACGCCGCCAGTAAATCTTTGAATTCCGGCCTTAAGGTAGCCTTTCGCTCCGGTGCGGTCATGGGTCTGACCGTGGTCGGATTGGGTTTGCTTGATATCTCCTTATGGTATATTATACTCGATCATTTTGTGGTTGCTTTGACCGTCTCCCAAAAGATGGTGATTATCACCACCACCATGCTGACCTTTGGCATGGGCGCTTCTACGCAGGCACTTTTTGCACGGGTGGGCGGAGGTATTTATACCAAAGCCGCCGATGTGGGCGCCGATTTGGTGGGTAAAGTAGAGGCGGGCATTCCCGAAGACGATCCCCGTAATCCTGCAACCATTGCCGATAATGTGGGCGACAACGTAGGCGACGTAGCCGGTATGGGCGCTGACCTTTACGAATCGTATTGCGGATCTATTCTGGCCACAGCAGCCTTGGGCGCTTCGGCGTTCTTTCTCTATCCGGAGATGCAATTGAAAGCGATATTTGCCCCAATGCTGATTGCATCGGTTGGCATTTTCCTCTCTATCATCGGTATTTTTTTGGTGCGCACCAAAGAGGGAGCCAACATGAAGCAACTCCTTGGAGCCTTGGG
>WRJW01000016.1 GCA_009778375.1 Bacteroidota bacterium | reverse complement strand
ACCAATACAATGGTCAGAAATTCAGGAATATGTAGAATGGGGCGTAACGCGTTGGGTTTAAACGATCCGATCATACACCCCCCAAAGCCCAATTCTACCGCCTGAAGCAGTATGCTTTGGGCGCAAATCCCCGAATCCCAGCCCGCTTCGGCAGCAATCCCGGTATCCAACAATTGGATAATATAGGCCGCAGGACGTTCACCCTCCTCCGGACCATCCCAGTTGGTAAGATATCCCGCCCAGCTAAGGGTTTCAAAAATCCGGGCATTTAACTCCGGAGTGTTACAAAGGATGTATTTCAAGGGCTGCAGGTTCCGGCCCGAACCGGACACTCTGGCCGCCTCAATCATTGCCCGCAAATCGGCTAAAGAAATGGATTCTTCCTGGTAAAAACGGCGGTAAGAGCGGTTTTGTCGAATAAGATCAATGAGTTTCATAGTATGTTGTTTTTATTTATCCGGCATGTATAATGCTACGCTCTTCGGGGGTGTACAACAGGCGTTCCAACACTGGGGTAAGACGATCCCTAAAGAGGTAGGCCATACAGATCAGCATGGCCAACCACAGCAGTACGCCCAAAAGAACATAGACAATGCCGGATACTCTTCGATGACCTCTTGTGGCATATAACTCCTCTATGGCCGCCATGGCGCCTAAAGGTTTAATCGCTAAATCGGGTAAGCCAAAGGCATGGGTAACAACAGGACAATCTGTGGATTGAACAAAAGTAACCTGATCTTTGTCGTCTGATTTGAGGGTGCCAAAGCGGGGAAAGTCAAAAGCGCCCGACTGCCTAAACTGTATCTTTATGACCACTACCAATTGGGCAATCTCCCGCTTAGCCCTTTCTAAACACAGGGCGAGGTTACGGGAGGCCGTCTCATCATCTTCCGGCTTGGGCATAGAGAGGTTCAATTCGGCGGAATATGCACACTCCAATAATTCGTCGTTCCAGCTTTCGTCTACCGAAAAGCGAATTACACGACCGGGGGCCTTTAACAATCGCCCTTTTTTGACCAATTTCGGCGGCTGTTCTGCGGCCACAAAACTACCCATACCGGGCAGGGATACCCGGTTATGCTGTGACAGGAGTTCGGGAAACAATCGTGCAAACAATGAAACATCCATCCTGCAAAGGTACAAAAAAACCAAAGTTTTAAAAAATTCCTATATTTGCCCTGAAATAACACTTAGACCATGCATCGAAGAACCCTGATTGATCTATTCGAAGAAGCCGTACAAACTTTTCCTAAGAACGTGTTCCTCATGGAAAAAGAGGGGAACGAATGGAAAGACACCAACTATCTCCAAACACGAGAAACCGTCTATACCTGGGGCGCCGGACTGCAGGCGCTTGGCGTACAAAAGGGTGCCCATATCGCCCTCTTGTCCGAAGGACGCAATGCCTGGATTATGGGCGAATTGGCTCTTTTTTACGCAGGAGCCGTAAATGTTCCTCTATCGATTAAATTAGAAGAGAGCAACGATCTGTTGTTTCGCCTGTTACATTCCGATACTCAATATATGCTGGTATCGGCAACCCAACTTCCCAAAATTCGAAAAATTAAAGATCAGCTCTCTAACGTCCTCCATTTTATCATTTTTGACGAATTGTCAGAATATCAGGAACGGGAATTGCCCATCAGTCAGATCGCCCGCTTGGGTACAGAGCGCTTAAACCAGAATAAAGAATCATTTTTGAGCGTGGGTCAGTCCATTCAAAACGACGATCCGGCTACCATCACCTATACTTCGGGCACTACGGCAGACCCCAAAGGCGTCATACTGACCCACCGCAACTATACGGCCAATGTAGAGCAGTCGCTCTCCTTAATGACCATCCCTTCCAATTTCCGCACCCTGATTATCTTGCCTTTGGATCACTGTTTTGCCCACGTGGTAGGTTTTTATATTTTTATGACGCGCGGCGCATCGGTGGCTACCGTTCAAAACGGGAGAACGCCCATGGAAACGCTAAAAAACATTCCTATCAACATCAAGGAAATCAAACCCAATATGCTCCTCTCGGTGCCTGCATTGGCCAAAAACTTCCGTAAATCCATTGAGTCGGGGATTAAAGCCAAAGGATCCATGGCCCAAAAACTCTTTTCGTTTGCCCTTAAGGTTTCGTACATCTATAACGGAAACGGATGGAAGAAGGGAAGAGGATGGCGATTTATGCTTTGGCCGCTATTGCCCCTGTTTGACAAACTGCTCTTTGCTAAAGTTCGTTTGGCCATGGGCGGCCAATTGGAATATATGATCGGTGGAGGCGCGCTGTTAGATAAGGAGATGCAGGATTTTTACTACGCCATTGGCATGCCCATGTACCAGGGATACGGCCTGTCGGAAGCTACGCCGGTCATCTCTTCCAATACGCCTGATACACACAAATTCGGCACTTCGGGCAAGATTGTCCAACCTATAGAAATATCGATCAGGGACGATGAGGGAAAGAGATTGCCCCAGGGGATTCAGGGAGAAATTGTGGTAAAGGGAGAAAACGTCATGGCCGGCTACTGGAAGAACGAAGCGGCTACCCTTGAAGCCCTCCGCGACGGACACCTGTATACCGGAGATTTGGGTTATATAGACCCGGACGGATTGTTGGTGGTCTTGGGCCGCTTTAAAAGCTTGTTGATTGGGGGAGATGGCGAAAAATACAGTCC
>WRJW01000015.1 GCA_009778375.1 Bacteroidota bacterium | reverse complement strand
TTATTTATAGCTTTACGACTTGTCTTTCCCTGTTTTTTGATATACTCCGTGATTAACTTCTTGAAATATTCATCATCAAAACTTTTGTTTTTAACATAATCTGCCATTAATTCTTCATTTCCTGTTGGCTTAATTACCTTATACGAAAGATAAGCCTTTGGTTTACGCCCGGCAACGACATTTCAATGCCTTTTTTTACAGCAGGGTAAATGTAATGGTCGCCTGTATGCTTTGTGAGTTCTGCAAAATCAATCTTGCGTTTTAGTTGTCGCTCGGCTTCATCAAACAAAAATGGCAGAATGCAGTTTTTGCTGATATAGTCGGTAATGTCTTCCTTGGTGTAATACGCCCCCATTTGGGCGCGGTCGTTAACTTACGCAACGGCAGTCGGCGTTCTTCTCGGAATTGTTTTATCTTTTCCGGAAACATTTTAGTTTTCTTTTTGAAAGTCCTGACAATTTTTGGCAAAAATACAACTTTTTATGAATAAATAATCAAAGGCAAAAAAAGCAGCCACATCTCTGCAACTGCTTTATCTTCTTTGTAGCGCGACCCAGGATTGAACTGGGGACCTCATGATTATGAATCAGAAAGTTGGGTTTTCCCATTATATTTCCCAATTAATCACATTACCCGAATTTGCCGCGATCTTCTTGATCAAAGCGCCGATAGCAAACGTGCAGCAAAGGGGGGTTGGAGGGTGCATTTAAAGGCACGTTTTAGCCCCGTATTTTGATTATCTCATCTGGGATAGGGTGTGCCCTGAGTATTTTGGATTGAAATTTGGGGCTGTCTTGTAACAATGATGCTACATTTACTGTTTGTCTACCCGTTTGTACCCAATAAGGATACGATCCTTGTCAAGTTGAGGTCGAGGAGGACTCTTTAAAAGTTTATCAATAGCGGTGTAGAGGGTACTTATGGCCTCCGTGTTGTTGCCTGTTGCCTGCTCAAGCATTAGTACACGTTCCCTGAGTTGGGCGATCTCTACAGATTCAGAAGCATGGGAAAGGATATATTCCCTGATAGCCACAAAGGCCCGCATGATGATAATGTTTACCCCTATTGCCACATCGCTATTGAGAAGCCCGGAGAGCATCGCTATCCCCTGCTCTGTAAAAACGTATGGTACAGATGATTTTGGGCGTTTTATGTGTGATGTCATCACAAATTGTGATGAGATACTTGCCCATTCGCTTTCGGTTAGTTGAAACATAAAGTCAGGAGGAAAGCGTTTCATATTCCGTTTGACAGATTGATTTAGCACCCTTGTTTCAACTTCATACATCTCAGCCAAATCAAAGTCGAGCATGACTTTCCGCCCTCTAATCTCATAGATTCTGTTTTCTATTGTCGATATCTGCAATTCCATGACCCTAAACTTTTCTCTGCAACTGCTTCATCTTCTTTGTAGCGCGACCCAGGATTGAACTGGGGACCTCATGATTATGAATCATGCGCTCTAACCGGCTGAGCTATCGCGCCGCACAAATGAGGGGGCAAAAGTAGGTCTTTTTTCCAAAATAACAAAATCTCGGACGCTTTTATACCTTTGCAGGAGATTGAACCTGTACATTTACGATAAAACCTTTGAAGGCCTGTTGAGTTTAGTCTTTGACGCTTATACCAACAAAACCTTTCCCGACCAGATTTTGGGCGACGGAGAGGTATTGTCTCTGTTTGGCGATTCGGCGTTTAAGGTAGTCACAAATACCGCAAAAGCCCAAAGAGTTTGGTGCGGCCTGCACCGGAAAATCTCTAAAGAAGCCTGTGGGATGTTGTCGGTAGTTTTTTTGTCGGAATTGCCGGAGGTGGAACTGTTGCTTTTCCGTTATATACAAAAGGCTTTTGCCGCAACAAAATCCATTGAGGTTAATTTTGCCGACCCCGATGTATTGCAGTGCGCCAAAATTTACCGGCAGGTCGGTCGGGAGGCGGAGCGAATGCGTATGTTTGTGCGTTTTCAAAAGACGGCAGACGGAATTTTCTTTGCTCCGATCGAGCCCAAACATAACGTACTGCCTATGGTCGTCGACTTTTTTACCGATCGGTTTGGCGACCAAAAATGGGTGATATACGACGTCATACGCAAATATGGATTATATTATGACTTGCATAAAACGGAGGAAATCGTATTTGATCAACTCGACTTTGACCTGCAAACAGGAAAACTCAACGACACCCAGGCCGCCGCCGACGAACAACTCTTTCAGTCGCTCTGGAAATCGTATTTTAGTTCAATTACCATTAAAGAACGGCTGAATCCAAAACTTCACCGGCAGCTCCTGCCCAAAAGGTTTTGGAAGTTTCTGCCGGAGAAGCAATAAAATTATTTAGGCCGTACACATTTATATACAATGCCTGCAAGCATAGCGCCTGCGATAGGAGCTACCCAGAACAGCCAGAGTTGTTTAATCGCCCAGCCGCCGACAAAAATTGCCTGACTGGTACTGCGGGCGGGATTTACCGAGGTGTTGGTTACCGGAATACTGATCAGGTGAATCAAAACAAGACCCAAACCAATGGCAATGGGAGCAAATCCTTTGGGTGCACGCTCGTCGGTGGCGCCAAGAATAATGATCAGGAACATAAAGGTCATGACGACTTCGGTCAACAGGGCGGCGCACAAACCGTATCCACCCGGAGAGTTGGCTCCGTAGCCGTT
>WRJW01000014.1 GCA_009778375.1 Bacteroidota bacterium | reverse complement strand
TCTAAAGCGCGGTTATAATCTTCTTCGTTTACGGCTACCTGAACGGCAAAATTATCGGCATTATCTGCAAAGGGATATAAAGTATTTATGTGCTCGTTCAGAGAGACGGCCATGATGCCCTCATTCTCTAATCGCCCTACAATCAAACGCGCCTCAAAGTTATTTTTGCAATTAATCAATACCCTCATGGCAATGTGTGTTAAGTGTGTGGCAAAGGTAGGTATTTTCTGGCACAATTTTTGACTTTTCAAAAATATGACTTTTTGCCGACAACCTGCCCTTATTATTTTATGCTGGAGTTTTCTGTTTCTCATTCAACCGTCTTTGTGGGCACAAACCGTTAAGCCCGATTCTTTAGATCGTCGTTTTTTAGATTCCCTGATGAACGAAGTAGTTAATCTTTCGTCGTCGCAACGGGATTCTCTAAAAATGGCCATTATGGGACTTTTCTCCATAGAAGAATTATTGGTTGCAGACAAATTACAGGATTCGTTGTTTGGGCAGGGACAAATAAGAAATGAGTTGTTGTCCAAAACCGTGCGGGATATGCCGGGTATTACCGTCTACATGTCGCTTCCTGATGATTGGAAAAATATTGATCCTTTTGCCAAAGAATCCATGAATCCCAAAAATGTTGAGTTAAAGATAGACTTTGGAGTGCCCAAGACGTCGAAACTTTTTGAAATATTGAGCCGAGCCAAACCTCCGGTCATCATTTTGGCGGTGATTTTACAGGCTTTGTTGCTGTAAGCGCGAAAATTAACCCCTCACAATCTCTTCGTTATCCTTATCCCAATACATGGTGCGTCCTTCTAAGTAGGCGCGGGTACCCATGTGGGCGGCTATGGCCTCTTCAAAAGCGGCATCAATGGAACAGCTCGGCGTTTGTTGGTTGCGGATACAGTACAACCACTCCCTCAGGTGCAGGTGGGTAGTGTCGTAGCGTTTGCCCTCCACATAAGTATAAAGGAGGCCCCTTTGGGCAAAATAGAGTTCGGTAGCCGAAGTTACGGCGTCCACTTTATTACTTCCGGGAATATAGGAGTAAAAAGGTTCATCGGTCTTGATGACTCCCTCTTTTATTTGCGCTTCATATAGTAGTGATTCGGGGTCAGCCGTCATGAGTAACGTATTCGATATTTCTAAGCTGGCGTCTCTGCCCATGACTACTTTGCCGCGGGGCCTGCCATTGCCCAAGGTGGCGGTATAGAGCATGGTCAGCTCTTTCTCTTTAAACTCCATTACGGTATGCAGCACATCGGGAACCGTCCGTCCGTCGTTAAATACATAAACGCCTCCCGAAGAGGCAACAGAGTCAGGGATACCCACGTCCAATATTTGGTTCATGGCGTCGTATTCGTGGGTCAGCAGGTCGCCGCTAAGGCCGGTACTGTAATCCCACCAGCATCGCCAACGGAAAAAGCGTTCCAACGAAAAGCGATCGCGTGGTTCTGGCCCCATGAAACGGTCGAGTTTTTGGGCTTTCATGTATGTTTGATACTCTTTTATCTGCTCCACAGGCCCTTCGAACTCTTTCCAGTCTATAGTATGGGGAGAAGAATCTTCAATAATCGGATAGACCCATGCCCCGTTGGGGGTATTTCGATTGGTGCATACTTCTATCAGGTTTACTTTACCGAGCAAGCCGCGATCAATGATCTCTTTGGCCCTGATATAGCTGTCGGTTTGGCGTCCCTGATGGCCCAACTGAAACACAATCCCCGTTTTTTGGACGGTTTCTCTAATACGGTAGGTTTCGGGAACCGTCCAGGAAAAGGGTTTTTCTACGTAGACGTGTTTACCGGCTAATGCTGCATCTATGGCCATTTGGCCGTGCCAGTGGTCTGGCGCAGCAATAATCACGGCGTCAATATCGTCTGCGGCTATTAATTCCCGGTAGGTGCGGTAGCGTACGGGCGCCTTTCCCGGGGTACCGTTTCTCCCCTCACGGTGGATATTGGCGCCCGCTTCCACTGCCGCCTCTCCGTAGGGATCAAAAATATCGCAAACTCCATTGACCACTACATTCAGGTCGTCCTGCTCTAAAAAGAGTTGCAAACGGGTATCATTGGGGTCCGTTTTGCTTTTTTCGGCCAACTCGTCTATCCATCGGGGTTCGGCAAATCCCAAGCCCTGCATAAGTTGTTTACCCCTGATGCCAAACCCGATAATGCCTAAGCGTATCTGCTTGCCGACCACGCTTTCGGGAAGTTTGGGTTTGTTTTCGAATGTAAAGAGGTTTCGTTTTTTTCTCAGGGCGATCTCTTTAGATACTTTTTTAAAGACACCGAATCCCAATACTCCTACCACCGGAAGGGTAAGCATGATTTTTAAAGCGTTGCGTCTATCTTCGTTCATATTTATACACATTTAGGCAAGTACTTTTTAATAAATCGATCCAAACCAATGATCTGCGAAGTCGGGAAGAAGATGAGCACCAACAAGGCCGCCATCTCCACCATATTCCGGTCGATCCAAAGGTAATTGCCATCCACCGGCATAATGTATTGAACATCCATAAAAAAGGGATGAGAAAGGGAATATAGGGCCAAAAGAAGGATTCCGGAGAGGGAAGCTATTTTAGAAAAAGCGCCGCAAATCAACCCTAATCCAATCAGGAGCAATCCCCATTCGTTAATCAAATCAACAACGGGCATAGC
>WRJW01000013.1 GCA_009778375.1 Bacteroidota bacterium | reverse complement strand
CCGTTCTCCAAATCATTAAGTGTTTGGATGGATTCAACCAAAAATCGGTATAAGGGGAGATGGGATTCCTCTTCTTTAATGCTTTTGTAAAGAAGTTCTCCCAAAAAGAGGGCAATACTGCTTTTAAGTACATCACCGCGTATCTTGCTCAGGTCGATGACCGGGTAGAGGGATTTGATATAGTGAACAGGGGCCCCGGAGTGGTAGTAAATTTCCGCTTCTAAGATATTGAGTGGAAAAATACGGGCAGATGCACTCCGTTTTTGGGTAGTTCGATATCCCTTTAGTACATACGTTTGCCTGCCGTGAGAAGGGGTATATGCATACACCAACAGATCGGATTCTCTATATTTAATAGAATGAAAAACAATTAACCGGATTGTTTGGACCATGTTTATCGAAGGCTCAGAAAATTTGCCAACTGTTCCAATGCCCGCCCTCGGTGCGAAATGGCATTTTTTTCCTGAGGAGACATAAGAGCAAAACTGCACCCATATCCCTGGGGAACAAAGAGCGGATCGTATCCAAAACCGTGATCGCCCTGAGGTATTTCTAAGATATGTCCGGAGACGCATCCTTCAAAAAGATATTCTGTTCCCTTTAAAATCAAAGCAATAACAGATCTAAACCGCGCACGGCGGTCTGCTTTTCCTTTCAATTGAGTTAAAAGTTTGGCCAAATTGGCTTGCATGGTGGCGTTGGCACCTGCGTAGCGCGCTGAAAAAACGCCCGGAGCCCCGTCCAGGGCCAAAACCTCGAGGCCGGTGTCGTCGGCAAAACAATCCATGCCCCAAATATTCCAAATAGTGCGCGCTTTTTGCATAGCGTTAGATTCTAATGTATTGCCTGTTTCGGGAATTTCTTGGGTATAGCCCAAATCGGCCGGTAAAATCAATTGAACTTTTTGACCGAGAATGGCTTGGGCTTCTATAGCTTTATGTTGATTAGCGGTAGCAAAAATCAATTTCATATTCGCAAAGTTATTTTAAAATTTGAACTTAGAACGATTCTTATTACTTTTGCCCAAATAAGCGATGAAACAAATGATGAAGAAAATTTTTGGAACAGGCAGCGTAGGGTTGATATTGCTCCTTTTTTCTCAGGGGATTCAGGCCCAATCGGCCGATTTTAAGACCGGAAGAAGTATTGACTTATTACACAATGTTTTGAGAGAAGTTGCTGTGTGTTATGTAGATACAGTAAAAATAGATGAATTGGTCGATGTAGGAATTGCCTTTATGTTAAATCAATTGGATCCCTATACGGAGTTCATCCCCGAAGAGGAGAACGAGAGCATAGAGCTATTGACTACCGGAACCTACGGCGGGGTCGGCGCGCTGATTAAGCAAACCCCTGCCGGGGTGATTTTTACCGAACCCTACGAAGGATCGCCCGCAGTAAGGGCCGGCATTGTCCCCGGTGATCTTATTTTGGAGATTGACGGAGTTCCTGCCACCGAATTTACGGCAGAAGAATGCAGCAACAGGATGAAAGGGATGCCGGGAACCGATGTACGCTTTAAAATCCAAAAGATCAAAACCGGAGCGACCGAAGAAATGACCATTAGGCGTGAACGCATTCATCGTTCGGATATTTCTTGTTATGGCATGTTGGAGGGAGGCGTGGGTTATATATCTATTTCTACCTTTACTTTAGGAGGGGGACAAGATTTACGCAATGCTTTTTTGGAACTTAAGGCGAGCGGCGGGCTATCATCCTTAGTATTGGACCTGCGCAATAATGGAGGAGGACCGGTAGAAGAAGCGGTGGGTATGCTGGGACTTTTTTTGCCGCGCGGCACAGCAGTTATGTCGGTAAAAGGACGTTTCTCTCAACAGGATATGATATATAAAACCAAGGAAGATCCTTTGGATATTCATATTCCCATTGCGGTATTGGTAGATCGCGGATCGGCATCCTCCTCAGAAATACTCACAGGGGCCATACAGGATTTAGACAGGGGCGTTGTAGTGGGCACCCGTACCTTTGGCAAGGGATTGGTACAATCGTTCAGGTCGCTACCTTATAATGCCAAACTCAAAATCACTACGGGCAAATACTATACGCCCAGCGGACGCTGTGTTCAGGCCATTGACTACAGCCACCGGAACGAGGATGGAAGTGTAGGGTATGTACCCGATTCGCTGATTCAAGCCTTTACCACCAAAAATGGCCGCACCGTATACGATGGAGGGGGCATAACTCCCGATATTATAGTGGAATCAGAACCCTATAGTCGTTTGGCATTTGAACTTGCCATACGCAGAGACTTGATTAGAGCATACGCCATTCAATATTTTGCCCTCCACGATTCCATTGCCGTCCCCGAACTCTTTACCCTTTCGGATATTGAATTTGAAGATTTTATCTCCTTTATGGAAGTTCGGGAATTTGACGGCCGCAGCGCCACCGATATGCTGTTGGAGCAAATTGAGGGTAGTGCCAAACGAGAAGGGTATGACGATGTAATATTGGATCAAATAGCAGCGATAAAAAAAGGGATGGAGGGGAATAAGGCCGATAACTTGCAGCGACATAAAGTAGAACTAAAACGCTTGCTCGAAGAGGAGATTTGTTCGGTGTATTACTTTAAGAGGGGAGGGATCAGAAGTATGGTTCGCGAGGATGTGCAGCTCAAGAAAGCCGTGGAAACCCT
>WRJW01000012.1 GCA_009778375.1 Bacteroidota bacterium | reverse complement strand
ACACCTCCCTGCTGCCTCACAAAGTGATTGCCACCCTCTTTTTTGAACCCTCGACCCGCACCCGCCTGAGTTTTGAAACTGCGGCCCACCGATTGGGGGCAACCATTATTGGCTTTTGCGACTCGGGCAGTACCAGCCTGACCAAAGGAGAAAGCCTCAAGGATACCATAAAAATGGTTTCCAACTATGCCGACCTGATTGTGGTTCGCCATCCTCTGGAGGGGAGCGCCCGTTATGCTGCAGAAATCTCCTCCGTACCTGTGGTCAACGCCGGAGATGGAGCCAATCAGCACCCTACCCAAACCATGCTTGATATGTATTCCATCCTCAAAACTCAGGAGCGCTTAGACGGATTACAACTCACCTTAGTGGGAGATTTAAAATATGGACGGACTGTTCATTCGCTTTTGCAAGCCATGTCGCTCTTTGACACACGCTTTACTTTTGTTTCTCCGCCGGAATTGGCGATGCCTTTAGAATACAAGCAGTTTTTACAACAACGCAACCTTACCTTTTGCGAGTCCCGCGAGTTGCTTCCCCACATTCCCGACTCCGACATCCTCTACATGACCCGCGTACAGGCAGAGCGTTTTCAAGATCCCATGGAATACGAAAAGGTAAAAAACGTCTATTCGCTGACTGCCTCCATGCTCCACCCCTGCAAACCTAACCTCAAAATCCTTCATCCGCTCCCGCGCGTCAACGAGATTGCCCTTGACGTGGACGATACGCCTCAGGCTTATTATTTTGAACAGGCCCGCAACGGCATCTATACCCGTATGGCGATCATAGCCTGGCTTCTTGGCTTAACCTAAAAACAGTACCGCTATGAACATGGATAACGATAAAAAATTCAAGGTCAGCGCCATCAAAGATGGAACCGTTATTGACCGCATACCTCCCCGCTCCCTTTTTAGGGTCATCGAAATTTTGGGACTTGACCACACCGACAACCAGCTCACTTTTGGCACTAATTTTGAAAGCAGGCACATAGGCAAAAAAGCCATCGTCAAGATCGCCGACTCCTTTTTTGAAGACGAAGACATTAACCGCATTGCCCTGATTGCACCCGACGCAAAATTAAACATCATACGCGACTATGAGGTAGTCGAAAAACGACAGGTAGCGATTCCGGAAGAGATTCGGGGGATTGCCCGATGTTTTAATCCCAAATGCATCACCAACCACCAGCAAATCGAAACGCGCTTTACCACCAAAAAAGAAAAAGGCGGCATAGCTTTGATTTGCCACTACTGCGAAAAAATCACCAATACCAAAAACTTGCAAATTATAAGTAAATCCCACGCTTATCCTACCGATTTTTGAGAAAAACAAACAAAACCGCTTTCCATCTCAAAACATTTTTCTATCTTTGTCGATTCAAGGAAGATAAATTTTATAATTCACATATTCAAACCATAATCAATCATGAAAACCGTTCACAACTTTAACGCAGGTCCCTGCGTATTGCCCAAACCGGCTATTGAGGCCGGTATCGAAGCCCTCAAAGATTTTAAAGGATCCGGCATGTCCGTCATCGAAATTTCCCACCGCTCCAAAGATTGGGAAGCCAGCATGGCCGAATGCGAAGGACTCTGGAGGGAGCTCCTGAACATTCCCGATAACTACAAAATCATCTTTGTAGGAGGAGGCGCCAGCACCCAATTTATGATGGTGCCTTTTAATCTTTTGGAAAACAAAGCCGCCTATTTGGAAACGGGCGTTTGGGCCAAGAAAGCCTTTGCCGAAGCCAAACTCTGCTTTGGCGAAAAAGCCGTAAAGGTGGCTTCTTCTGCCGACAAGAACTTTACCTACGTCCCCAAGGGTTATGAGATTCCCAAGGATGCCGACTATTTTCACATTACCACCAACAATACCATTTACGGCACCGAAATTCATAAAGATTTGGACAGCCCGGTTCCTTTGGTAGCCGATATGTCTTCGGATATTATGAGTCGTCCGGTAGATGTTTCCAAATACGGCATCATATACGGAGGCGCCCAAAAGAATGTGGGCACCGCCGGCGTAACCTTTGTGATCGTCCGCGAAGATTTGCTGGGCAAAGTCAGCCGTGCCATCCCCACCATGGTAGACTACAGAACCCAAATAAAAGAGGGGTCGATGTTCAATACCCCCCCCGTATTTCCTATTCTTATTATGACCGAAACCCTCAAGTGGGTAAAGGCAAATGGAGGCGTCCCCGGTATGTATGAACGGAACCTGAAAAAAGCCGCTTTACTCTATAACGAAATCGACCGAAACAAAATGTTTATCGGCACAGCCGAAAAAGAAGACCGTTCGCTGATGAATATCTGCTTTGTAATGAACAAAGGATACGAAGATAAAGAGGAGGCCTTTATGGCCTTTGCCAAAGAGCGGGGCATGGTGGGTATTAAGGGCCACCGTTCCGTTGGCGGATTCCGCGCTTCTGTGTACAATGCCTGCCCGGTAGAGAGCGTACAGGCTTTAGTCAAGTGTATGCAGGATTTTGAACAAGTAAACGGATAATGCCATGAAAGTATTAGTAGCCACCGATAAACCCTTTGCCAAAGCCGCTGTGGACGGCATCCGCAACATTGTAGAAAACTCCGGAAACGAACTTTGCCTCCTCGAAAAGTACACCGACGTAAACGACTTTTACCAAGCCGTAGCCGA
>WRJW01000011.1 GCA_009778375.1 Bacteroidota bacterium | reverse complement strand
AGCTTTTTTGCTACCAAAGCCGACGGAGGTTTGTATACCTCGGTAGAAGAGTTTGTTTTATGGGAAAAAGCCCTGCGCAACAATTTGCTCATTTCCGCTCCTACCAAGGAAGAGGCACACAGCCCCAAAATCACTATTCCGGACATTCCCTATACCGGATATGGCTACGGCTGGTTCATTGAAGAAAAACCGGGATTTCCTAAAAAGGTCTACCACACCGGCGACAACGGAGGATTCCAAATCTTTGCAGGCAGGTATCCCGACCAACAAATCTTAGTACTGATCTTTGCCACCCGAAACGACAAAGATCGAGAGGCCTCGGTAGAAAAAGTCGATCAAATCATGAAAACCGCCGGCTGGCTCAATTAAAGCTGTTTATTAACCAGCGTAGCACTTGCCTGTGCAGTAGGCATTATGACCATGTCGCTAACCGTTACATGAGCAGGCAATTGGGTTACATACCATACAGCTTCGGCTATATCACCTGCGCTCAATGGCACAAATCCCTTGTAGACGTTGGCAGCCCGTTGTAAATCACCCTTAAACCGGACTTGGGAAAATTCCGTTTCTACCATCCCCGGGCAAATTTGAGTAACCCTGATTCCGGAAGAGAGCAAATCGTAACGCATTGCCTTGGAGAGGGCGTCTACCGCATATTTGGTGGCGCAATAGACATTCCCGTTGGGGTAGACCTCTTTGCCCGCGATAGACCCAATATTTACAATATGGCCCTTTTTATGCACCTCCATCCAAGGTGCCACAATACGGGTAACGTACAACAATCCCTTGACATTGGTATCGATCATCCGTTCCCAATCCTCCAAAATACCCTCTTGCAGTGGGGACAATCCAACGGCCAGTCCGGCGTTGTTGACCAATACGTCCACTTTCTGCCAATCGGGAGGGAGTTGCGAAAGGTTTTTTTCCACTTCGTCGGGCTTACGCACATCAAAAACCAAGGTTTTGACCTGTACATCGTAGCGTTTTTCTAATTTAACCTTTAGTTCTTCTAATAGGGAGGCTCTGCGTCCGGTAACGATGAGCTTATAGCCACCTTGCGCAAAACGTTCTGACGTAGCGGCTCCGATTCCGGCCGTGGCCCCTGTAATCAATGCAATCATAATACAAAATCAAATTGGTCTTTTTTAGGAAATAAGCCGAAAATACCACCGGTATGGATAAACAAAATATGTGCCGATTGTTCAAAAGTTCCGTTTGCAATTTCCTGTTTGAGCCCGTAAAAAGCCTTGCCGGTGTAGACAGGATCAAAAACTACTCCGTTTTCTTTGGCTATTTTGGCAATAAAAACCAATTCATCGGGGGCGCTTAAAGCATAACCCCTACCCACATATTGGTCGATTACCTCTATATCATCCCTATTGATGGTATCGTTGCGTTGCATATACGAGAGACAGGAGGTACATATCTCTGTCACGGCTTGCGTAAAATAGGGACGGTCGTCGCAGACGCAAAACGAAACCACCCGCTTACCTAATCCCAGCAATTGATTGGCCAAAAAGAGGCCGGCATGGGTACCCCCAGAACCTTCGGCCACCACAATGGTATCAAAACTGACGCCCATTTCGCGCTCCTGACGCATCACTTCTTCCATACAGTCAAAATAGCCAAAGCAACCAATACCGTTGGAAGCTCCTTCGGGAAGAACATACCCCTTGCGCCCCTCTGCGGCCAATTCGTCACAAAAGGTCTGCATGATTTGGTTTCGTGCATTCCGGTACTCATCGGGTGTGCAAAAACGAACATCGGCCCCAAACAAAAGGTCTAAAAAATAGTTTCCGTCAACAGGAGGTTGCTCATTGATACGCAGTAACAGTATAGACGCAAGCCCTAATTTGGCTGCCACCGCAGCGGTGGCCCTGCAATGGTTGGACTGAATACCTCCGCAGGTAATCAACGTATCGCATCCCTGCCTCAGGGCTTCTGCCGCAGCATACTCAATTTTACGTATCTTGTTGCCGCAATATTCCGACCCTGTTTGATCATCCCGTTTGAGGTAGATAGACTTGCCCCACTGTTTGGATACCACCGGCAGGTATTCGATGCGGGTGGGCAGGTTGGCCAAAGACAATTTTTCCGGTTTATACAAGTTCATCTCAACTTATTTAGCTAATAATGAATCAATCAGTTTAACCATTTCGGCAAACTCTTCGACGTCGTACAGACGGGTAAGCATTACCATCTTACCGGTTTTATCTATAATAATATTGCGGGTTACTCCGGCTTTAGGATCGCAGAAGAGGGCAAAACGGGATCCGTCAACATCCAAGGTGATCGGATAGGTAATCTTCATCTCTTTGGCAAACTTGTCCGTAACTTCGGCCGATTCTTTCAGGTCTATGCCCAGCAATACAAAGTCGGGGTTGTTTTTGTGCTTCTGTTGAATATCTCTTTCGATAAAAGGCATCTCCTGACGGCAAACGCTGCACCAACTCGCTGTAAACTGCAGCATAACTATTTTCCCGCGCAAACTGCTTAGTGGAACTTTGGTGCCATCCAAATACTCAATAATAAAATCGGGAACCTGTGCTCCTGCCGAGACAATATAGCCCCGCTCGTCAGGGGACGTTTTCTCCTGCCCAAAAGCCGGGTGACCCCAAAAGATACTTCCTGCCAAAAGCAGGCTGAAG
>WRJW01000010.1 GCA_009778375.1 Bacteroidota bacterium | reverse complement strand
CCGGTTTGGGGTGCGCTTTTAGAGGGGAAATCAATTTATCAAACCGACTTGAGCAGTAACGGAATCGTACTGATTGGCAACGAATCGCATGGCCTTTCTCCTCAGCTAAAAGAAAAAATCAATCACCCCCTCTTTATCCCCCGCTACCCTCTTCAATCTGCCGGAGCCGAATCTTTGAATGCGGCCGTGGCCACCGCCATAATCTGTGCTGCTTTCCGAAAGGGTTAACGAAATTTGTCGGCAGGGTATACTACTCCGATTTGTCTTCGTATTTCGTCCATCAATTCCATTACCAGCAGGGAGTGTTCGTGTGAATTGATGTCGTGCTCCGGTTTTTGGGCTTCAATTACATCAATAAAGGCCTTAATTTCATAGTAATAGTCATTTCCACAATGTTTTGTAGAAAGGTTTTGCGGCTCTCCTTTTCTGGGTAAAAAGGTTAGTTGGCGGGGAATATTAATGCGATCCATCACCAAGGTTCCCTCTTCTCCCTCTATTTCTGCTGAAGCAGCAGAATGGGAGATTTTGGAATAATTGACCGTAGCTTGCATACCCTCGTATCCAAAGAGCGCCGATCCCGAACCGTCTATGCCTGATGAGAGGATATAGCCGATAGCGCTTACGGACCGAGGTTTTCCAAAGAGTACCACCATTGGATAGAGGGTATACACCCCAATATCTACTAAGGCTCCATTGGAGAGTTCGTTTTTAAATTTATTCTCTACTATGCCTTGCTTGAAAGCATCGTATTTGGAGGAGTATTGGCAAAAAGAGGCCACATACTTGCGTACTTTTCCTACTCTGTGCAGGTTATCTTTAAGCGCAAGAAAATTTGGATTTAATGTGGATATCATCGCTTCCATCAATACCGTATGGTGTTTTTGGGCCGTTTCTATCATGAGTTTGGCTTCGTGGGCGTTGGAGCATAACGGTTTTTCGCAGAGAACATGAATCCCTCTGCGTAAGAAGAAACACGCCTGTTGGGCATGGAAAGCATTGGGCGAAGCGATATAAACCGCTTCGATACCTTGTGAGAATCCTTCAAAATCGGTAAAAATCCGGCTTACTCCATATTTTTGGGCAAAACCCCGTGCCCGCTCCAAGCTTCTTGAGTAGACGGCGGCCAGTTCAAACCTCGGATCAAAAGCGGCCCCTTTCAATACCCAATCGGTAATATCGCTGGTGCCAATAACGCCAAATTTCATAATGTGTTCCTCTTTTTATCTGCCGTACAGATGTTTGGCAGAAGGAAGAAAGATGACGTTCAATTCCGGATCAGGCATATCGGGGTCGAGGGGAAAGATGGGACGGATCAAACGTTTGTACGGAAGATTGACCAAATCCTGATCCACGCCACCGCGGGTGTGGGCCATGACCCAGTCAGCCTGCATATCGTACCACGTTTCTACCAGGTACCCCTGTTTAACCATTACGATGTCTGCTTCGCGGGGATTTAATCCAATACTCGTCATTTGCCGTTCCTGCTGAAAAGATTGCGGCGTTCGCGTCACAATAATATGAATGCTTCCGACTTTGACAACGGCATAATTATCGTTGGTAAATATCACCGTTCCCGATAATTTTACAGGACCCTCGTGTATATTATCCGTCATAGCGCCTACCATCGCCGCTACTTGATTCCCCACGCCGGCTTTTTGGGCCGCTTCAATCATTTCGGGTCCGGGAATAGAGGCGTAAATCAAAGATTTTCCCGTTGTCGATTGAAACTCTGGACGTTTGAGCAGACGGGCTAACGTCCAAGTTACTTCACCCGAACCGCCTCCGGACGGATTATCTCCCATATCACTTATAAAAAAGGGTTTTTTATCGCTGGCAAGAGCTAAATCAAGACATTCTTCGAGTGAATGAGTGGGTGCTTCAAAATCGAATTGGCGCCTTACTTCCCAAAATTTTTGAGCAAGCATTTTTGCTGACGAACCCACCGCTTCCTTATCGTCGCCTACAACCATAACAACTCCCTGATTTCGGCGTTCATCGGCCCAGGCGTATCCAATCCAGATGCCTGCATCCAGAACTCCGGGAAGCGCTTCGACTTCGGGCACCAAGGCATATAGCGATTGGGCCGGCTCTACACGGGTGCTCGTTCGTTCTCCGGGAAGGAGGATGGGAACGGCAACCCACGCTTTAAAGGCCGGACGACCCTTACCTGAGGCAAGGCGTTCCAGCAGATTTACCACACCGCGGCGATGCGACATAAATCCGTCGGCATGCGGCGCCGTGCGAAAAGTAGTAATCAAGTCGGAGTAGATAGCCAAACGGGGAGAGACGTTACCGTGCAGGTCCATGGTAGTGGAAACGAGGGCGTCATTGCCGATCACGCCCCGAATGCGCTCCAAAAAATCCCCTTCCGGATCGTCAAGGCCTTCTACGCTGCATGCTCCGTGAATATAAAACCAAAAGCCGTCGTAGGGCATATTCTCTTTAATCAACTCCAAAGCCCTGTTTACAAAGGTTTCATAAGCTTCACGCGTAACAAGCTCGGATCCGCCTTCAGCCCGGGCGGCAGGGAGCCATACCGCAGCCTGACCCATGAGAGAATCGGGATGTAAGTAGTTGGGTAAAAATGATTTTCCTTCCCTCGCTCTGAGCGCTGTACCCACAAGGGGATGAAAAGTACTGTTTTC
>WRJW01000009.1 GCA_009778375.1 Bacteroidota bacterium | reverse complement strand
GCATCCGATCAATCCGACCAAAAGGAAACACCCTCCCAAAATGACGAGCAAAATATCTGTAATCAACTTATTAGAAACTGTTTAAGTTTCTTAGATTACACCCTGCTCCAACATTGCCTGAGCTACTTTCATAAAGCCGGCAATATTGGCGCCGTTTACATAGTTAATAAATCCGTCGGGCTGGGTACCGTATTTAACGCAGGCCTCGTGAATATCTTTCATAATCTGCTTTAACTTGGCGTCTACCTCTTCGCGGGTCCAGTTCAGGTGCATAGCGTTTTGGGTCATCTCCAAGCCCGAAGTGGCTACTCCTCCGGCGTTGGCGGCTTTTCCCGGAGCATACAGTACCTTGGCCTTTTGGAGTTCGGCAATGGCTTCGGGGGTACAACCCATATTGGAAAGCTCGGCTACGCAAAGTACGCCGTTGGCAACCAATTTTTTGGCATCATCGCCGTTCAGTTCGTTTTGGATGGCGCTGGGCAAAGCAATGTCTACCTTTACCTCCCAGGGTTTTTTACCGGCAAAGAATTTGGAACCGGGGAATTTATCGGCGTACGGAGCTACCACGTCGTTGTTGCTGGTACGCAAAGTTACCATGTAGTTGATTTTCTCCTGATTTAAACCCGCCTCGTCCAAAATATAGCCGTCAGGGCCGGAAATGGCAATCACTTTGGCTCCCAATTCGGTAGCCTTAATGGCAGCGCCCCATGCTACGTTTCCAAAGCCCGATACCGCTACGGTTTTGCCTTTAATGTCGATGTTGCGCGTTTTAAGCATGTGGTCGGCAAAATAGACGCCTCCAAAGCCGGTGGCTTCGGGACGAATCAGAGAACCGCCCCACGTCAAGCCCTTACCGGTATAGGTTCCGGTATTCTCGCGGGCTAATTTTTTGTAATAGCCATACATAAAGCCTACTTCGCGGCCCGCTACTCCAATGTCGCCGGCAGGAACGTCCGTGTCGGGGCCCAAGTGGTTCCACAACTCGGCAATAAAGGCTTGGCAAAAGCGCATGATCTCGGCATCCGATTTTCCTTTGGGATTAAAATCGGAACCTCCCTTACCGCCGCCCATCGGCAGGGTGGTCAGGGCGTTTTTAAAGGTTTGTTCAAACCCTAAGAACTTTAACCCGGACTGAGTTACGCTGGGATGGAAACGAATACCTCCCTTGTAGGGGCCAATGGCGTTGTTAAACTGAACGCGGTAGCCGGTGTTTACATGTATGCTGCCGTTGTCGGCCTGCCACGTAACGCGGAAGGTAAAAATACGATCGGGCTCTACAATACGTTCAATGATGTTTGCCTTCTCAAATTCGGGGTGTTGGTTGTACACCGATTCGATCGATTCGAGTACTTCGTGTACGGCTTGCAAAAACTCTTTCTCGTGGCCATATTTCTTTTCTAAGTTGGCCATTACTTCTGATACTTTCATGGTATTAAAATTATTTGATTATGTATTAGGTTGTGTATTTGTTTGTTTGTTTATTTTACCTCCCAGGTGGCACCGCTGTGGAGCAAGTCGTCCATGTTGTGAATCACCGTTTGTTTGCGCACCTCGTTTACCTGATCCCGCACATTGGCTTCGTAGGTTTTGTCTTTTACGGAGCGAATTACCCCCAAGGCAATGGGCAGGTTGTCGGCAGGCCCCATATTGACCAGCATCATGTGCAGGCCGGGGTTAGATTCGTAGGCGTCGTGCACCAGCAGCTCTTTGGGGGTAACGCCCTCCCCGCCAATAGTCACGACTTTTATCTTTAGACCATCCAACATAAGGCCTTTATCTTTATTCTTGCCAAAAATCATCGGCTGACCGTGGCGGAGCACCACGGTGCGATCTTCTCTGTATTCTTTATCGGTAACGGCAGCATGAGCCCGGTCGTTAAAGATGACGCAGTTTTGGAGCACTTCGGTTACAGAAGTCCCGTCGTGCAGGGCCGAAGCAACCATAATTTCTTGGGTAAGTTTCATTTCCACATCTAAAGAGCGTGCAAAAAAGGTACCGCGCGCCCCCAACACTAAGGACCCGGGGTCAAAGGGATGTTCTACCGTTCCGTAGGGAGAGGTTTTGGTAACAATCCCCAAGGGAGAAGTGGGCGAATACTGCCCTTTGGTCAAACCGTATATTTGGTTGTTAAAGAGCAAAATGTTTATGTCGATGTTCCGGCGGATGGCATGAATCAGGTGGTTCCCGCCAATGGCCATGGCGTCTCCGTCTCCGGTGATCTGCCAAACGGTAAGGGAAGGGTTGGCTACTTTAATGCCGGTGGCAATGGCAGAAGCCCGTCCGTGTATGCCGTGGAATCCATACGTGTTCATATAGTAAGGAAAACGGGACGAACAGCCTATTCCGGAGGCAAACACAAAACGTTCGCGGGTATAGCCCAGCGCCTGACAAACTTCGGGCATGGCGCGCTGTACGGCGGCCAAAATAGCATAGTCTCCGCAACCCGGACACCATTTGACTTCCTGATTGCTCTTAAAATCCTGAGGAGTATATTGTATATCCATAATAATGTCTGTTTTAATGGTTTACTAAAAAATGGCTTTAACGGCGTTTACAATTTCGATCACGGTAAACGGCTGACCCTGCACTTTGTTGCACTGCAAATAGGCAAA
>WRJW01000008.1 GCA_009778375.1 Bacteroidota bacterium | reverse complement strand
GTTAAGTCGCCTTTTCGTACCTGACCATACCCGATTACCACCACCTCGTCCAAAACAAGGTTATCTTCCTGCATAGATACAGGCACGGAGGGGTTAATGGTCGAAGCACTTTTCTCGACCCTGATAAATCCAAAGTAGGAGAACTGCAACAAGGCTGCCGACGAAGATACGGAGATGGTAAAACGTCCGTTCATATCGGCAACGACCACATTGCTTGAGCCTTTTTCCAGCACGGTGGCGCCGGCTAAGGGTTGCCCCTGTGCATCCACTACCGTTCCTGTGACGGTGATTTTTTGCTGAGCCATAACCATGCCGCTTATCAGCAACATAGACAGCATCCAAGAAATGATTCTCTTCATAAATTATTGTTTAAAGTTTAATTTTTTAATGGTTCCTCTAAAGTTTATGTAAAACGACAAATGGGTCCAGTGTTTGGGCAGTTTGGGCTCAAAAGTCAATTGCCCCTCTTTGACCCGCATACCGGCAAATCCCTGAATCACTGCCATCCACGATCCGGCCATACTGGTAATATGCAGCCCTTCGTCTACCTCTTTATTGTAATCGTCCAAATCGAGCCTCGAAGTGCGAAGGTAGAGGTCGTAGGCCTTATCCATATCGCCGATTTTGGCGGCCAAAATGGCGTGCACACAGGGCGACAAAGAGGATTCGTGCACGGTACGCGACTCGTAAAACCGGAAGTTGCGGGCAATCGTATCTATATCAAAATCATCTTCAAAAAAATAGAGCCCCTGCAACACGTCTGCCTGTTTGATAAAGCAGGAGCGTAAAATGCGGTCCCAGCTCCATTTTTGGTTGAGGGGACGCTGGGCAGGGTCCAAATCCTTAACCAAAATCTGCTCCTTATCCATATATCCGTCCTGCTGCAGAAAGATTTGACGCGCCTCGTCTTTGGGAAAATGCATTTTTTCTACGATATCCATCCATTGGGGCCACTCGGCAGATTCGTCGAAGAGCGTTTTTTCTATAATTGCTTTATAACGTTGCGGTTGAGATTTTTTTACCCACTCCATACTTTCTTTGGCGTAACGCAGGCACCAGCAGGCTATGTAGTTGGTGTACCAGTTGTTATTTACGTTGTTTTCGTATTCGTTGGGACCGGTAACGCCCAGCATTACGTATCGGCTGCGTGCTCCGCTCCAAGTTATCCGCTGAGTCCAAAAGCGGGCAATACCCATCAATACCTCCGCCCCGTAATCGGCCAAATAGTTTTGATCGCCGGTATAACGGATGTAATTATAAATGGCATAGGCTATTGCCCCGTTGCGGTGAATCTCTTCAAAGGTAATCTCCCACTCGTTGTGGCACTCTTCTCCATTCATGGTGACCATGGGGTATAGGGCCGCTCCACCGCTAAAGCCGAGTTTTGTGGCGTTTTCGATTGCCTTTGGTAACTGATTATACCTGTATTTGAGGAGTTCGCGGGCTACCTGCTCCCCTGCCGTAGCCAAATAAAAAGGAATGCAATAGGCTTCGGTATCCCAGTAAGTGCTCCCTCCGTATTTTTCTCCGGTAAAGCCTTTAGGCCCCACATTCAGGCGGGCATCCTTACCGGTATAGGTCTGCAACAATTGAAAAATGCAAAAACGAATCCCTTGCTGCGCCTCGTCGTCCCCTCCTATCTCCACGTCGCAGTGGGCCCATTTTTCTTCCCATGCGCTGCGCTGTTCTTGGAGTAACGTATCAAAACCCACTTTTTGGGCCTCTGCAGCCACCGCCTGAGCCGCTCGAGCCAAATCCCGGGAATCGTGGTTTAATGAGGAGGTAATCCCAACGTATTTATAGAGGGTAACGGTACGTTCGCGGGGCGCCTCCGATACCTCATGCTGCGCAAACCAGCATACCGAAAAGCGGCTCTTTTTGGTGCACATGGTTACAGATTGTGAAGAGGGGGATGCGGATTCTGCTACAAAGTCCCAGAATTTTTCGTCGTAATTGGCATCCTCGTTCTTTACATCGGCGTTGATATAGGGTTTAATTTCCACTTGGGCATCCCCGCTCAACACCTTGAGGCGGTAACGCATCGCCCCAAGTTCGGTACGCAGCATACTTACAAAACGGATAGCTTCTACTTCCACCACCACTTTATTGGGCAGTTGGGCGGTGAATCTGCGGGTGAGGAGGCCGTGCTGCATATCCAATTCGCGGTAAAAGTCAAGCGTTTTGGCCGTATGCAGGTCCAGGAGTTGGCCGTTTACTTTCACCTCTACCCCGATCCAAAAGGCCGAATTAAGGACTTTAGCAAAATATTCGGGATATCCATTTTTCCACCAGCCCACGCGCGTCTTATCGGGGTAGTAGACCCCTCCGATGTAGCTGCCGGGCAATGTTTCACCGGTATAGGTCTCTTCAAAATTGGCCCGTTGCCCCATAATGCCGTTGCCTATGCTAAAGAGGCTTTCGGCCGCCTTTACCCGTGCGGGGTCAAAACGGGTTTCAATAATTTTCCAGGGATGGGTGGTTAAATATGGATTCATAGTTTATATGTTTAAAATCGGGAATAACCATAGTGGCGCGATGGAGGATCGACCGATTCCCCACCCCCACGCTCCTCATTCCGGC
>WRJW01000007.1 GCA_009778375.1 Bacteroidota bacterium | reverse complement strand
ACATGCAATTCTATGAGGCATTTTTGCTGTATCCCCTGTTTAAGCGCTTCCTGCTCTAAACTCCACAGCAATCGCTCCGAATCAACCGAATGAATCAACGCTGCTCTCCCCACCACCACTTTGACCTTATTGGTTTGAAGGTGGCCGATAAAA
Organism: Bacteroidota bacterium; assembly: GCA_009778375.1. GTDB lineage: Bacteria > Bacteroidota > Bacteroidia > Bacteroidales > UBA932 > WRBG01. Next base: position 2,418 of record WRJW01000007.1, on the reverse strand, counting down.
TGCCAGACAATATCGTCAGGCAGTAACGCACATTTTGCGTCGAACTCCTGAGCGCGATTCTCTCCAAAATGGCGTTGTCCGGCAATATAAGCTTCCATGATCGACGCAACCGTCTGCCGCTTGGAGACCGCCACCAACTCCACAGGAGCGGGTATTCGGGTTTTAATCTCTTTTATTCGGGAAGCAATAGACACGGAAAATTCCTCTATCTTTTTCTCTTCTGCTGCTCCTGCACCCTCTGTTGCTGAATTTTATAGGCCTCGTCCAACCGTTGTTGAAATTTGGATTTGGGCTTAGGCGCCTGATTGGCGTTGGCCTTTGCCTGCAATTGAGCCAAAATCTTTTGGTCATCAACAAAAAATTTCCGGATAATCCACGTTTGACCAATGGTAATGACATTAGAGAGCATATAATAGTAACTCAATCCGCTGGAAAAGTTATTACAGATAACCACCATAAAAATCGGCATAAAATACAACATCATACCGTTCATGCCGGGCATCTGCTGTCCGCCTGTATTCATCTGAGCCTGATTCATTTTAGAATAGAAATACATAGATATTCCCATCAGCAGGGCAAAGAGGCTGACGTGGTCGCCGTACATCGGAATCGAAAAGGGCAGGTTGAGGATAGAGTCGTAACCGCTGAGGTCGGTAGCCCAAAGAAAGCCCTGTTGCCTCAACTCAAAAGAAGTAGGGAAAAAGCGGAACATGGCAAAAAGGATGGGAAACTGGAAGAGCATAGGAAGGCATCCTCCAAACATACTGACGCCCGTCTTTTTGTAAAGCGCCATCGTTTCCTGCTGCTTTTTCATCGCATCCTCTTTTTTGGGATATCTGGCATTAATTTTATCTACTTCGGGTTTTAATACCCGCATTTTTGCCGAAGAGAGGTACGATTTATGGTTGGGATAGTAAAGGACAATCTTGATGAGAATGGTCAGGATCAGAATGATCAGCCCGTAGTTTTTGATAAACTTACTCAGGAAGTTAAAGATGGGAACAATAAATCCCTTATTGATCCAGCCGATCAACCATCCCCCCATAGGAACAATACCTTCAAAGCTACGGTTATAGCCCTTTAAGGTATGGTAGTGATTGGGGCCAAAGTAAAAATGAAAGGCCAAGGGATCCAAAGCGGAAAGGTCAAAGGGGAGTTGAAGATTGGCGTTGCCATGCAGCAACAATTGGTCGGGATCGTCTTCAAGATAAAAACGAAAATCCAAATCCCCCGAACTAAAACTTTGATCCGCCACCAAGATAGCCGAGAAAAACTGCTGCTGAAAAGCAACCCACTCTAACTTAGTCCTCAAATGTTCCGAGGCCTCGGCTTTTCTCAAACCCAAATTTTCTACCTTATCGTTGTGCGGGTATTTATAGGCCATGGTAGAATAATTCTTCTCGTTGGCATAGCCCTTTTCCATGCGGGGAATATCCATGCTCCAATGGAGGTCAATCTGGGTACTGTTTCGGGAAAACAACGATTGAACCCCAACAAAGCGAATATCCAAATCCAACATATAGGAATCGGGAGGGAGGGTATATACGTATTCTATATACGCCAGAGAATCGAGATAGAAACGCATCTGCAATCCGGTATTGCTCTGAGGAGCGTCGGCGCTGAAATAAAAATTAGCCGTACTCAATTGCCGATTGGCGTAAAATTCCAGCGACAAGTCGTTCTGCGGACCGTCAAAGAGGATCAAATCGTCGCCCCGGTATGTTTGGTATTTTTTGATCAGGGCCGAATAAGGCTTGGCTCCTTTATTGGAAAATTGTACTTTGATCAATTCATTCTCCAAGATAAAAAAACGCTCTTCCTGCCGACTGGCTTGGTCTAACCAATCGTTTTCATACACAGAAACCGGAATCGATGTAGAAAAGCTATCGGGACGCGCCTGCAGCGTCTCCTCTTCTGCCCTCATTTCTACCCATTTTTGCTGCTCAATCCGCGCTATGGAATCCAATCTTGCCTGCTCCTGTTGTTGTGCTTTATACGTCCGTGCATTGTACCAATAAAAAATAATAAAAATCAGGGCGATCAGGGAGAAGGCAATAATATTGTTTTTTTTCATGAAGTTAGTCGAATTGTTTATCCATCAATTTAATCTTTTCCTCTACCAACTTTAGCTCCTCTTTGGCCTGAACAATTTTGCGCTCCATATCGGCAATCATACTCTCGGCGTTTTTGGATTTGGCAAAAAATCCCATATTGTTCTCCCAAAGGGCAATATCCGACTCCATCTGACGAAACTTATGCAGGAGCTTTTCCCGTTCCGAACGGAAAACGCGGTCACCCTTCCCTCCGGCCTGCATCTCCTCTACGCGCCTCTTAAATTTTCCCAGTTCCCGATCGCCACCGTTGGCGCGCAAAGCTCCAAAATGTAAATCCAAAGCCTGACGGTAAGCACTCTGCAGT
>WRJW01000006.1 GCA_009778375.1 Bacteroidota bacterium | reverse complement strand
AGCAATAGGGTCGGAGCTGCGGCGCATATTGATTACCATACAAAAATATTGTTGCAGAAATATATCCAGCGAGAATTAATCAGCATTTCTTACGAGGTGCAACGCGATTCTTTTGACGATTCGATTCAGGTAGATGATTTGCTTGATTCGGCTCAGCAAAAACTCTTTATGCTGTCGGATCGCAGACTTAGGACAGATACCCAGATCGTTAAAACGGTATTGGATTTAGCTATGGAAGATGTGCAGGCTGCCCAATTCAGACAGGATGGTTTGAGTGGTATTCCATCGGGATTTACGGGTTTGGATCGGGTGACTTTGGGTTGGCAGGCGTCGGATTTGATAATCGTTGCTGCCCGTCCCTCTATGGGAAAAACAGCCTTTGTCCTTACCATGGCCCGAAATATGACGGTGGATCACAAGATTCCGGTAGCCTTTTTTTCTTTGGAGATGTCTTCGATACAATTGATTAAAAGGCTTATGGTGAGTGAGACAGGCTTGGAATCGGACAAAATCAGGGGGGGAAAGAAATTGCGGGCTGATGAATGGGAACAGTTAAATACCCGGATAAACGATTTATACCATGCGCCTTTGTATGTTGATGAATCGGCAGCGCTGTCGATTTATGAATTTCGCTCCAAAGCGCGTCGCTTAGTCTCACTTAATGGTGTAAAGATTATTATTATAGACTACTTACAGCTCATGACCGGGCCTCCGGAGTTGAGGGGGATGAGGGAGCAGGAGGTATCGGCTATTTCCCGTTCACTCAAGGCAATTGCCAAAGAATTGAATGTGCCGATTATTGCGTTGTCTCAAATGAATCGTGGGGTAGAAACCAGAGGAGGCAGCAGTAGACGTCCGGTATTGAGCGACTTGAGGGAATCGGGGGCTATTGAGCAAGACGCCGATATTGTAGCCTTTATCCACCGGCCCGAATACTATGGAATCAATCAGGATGAAAATGGTAACTCTTTAATAGGAGTGGCAGACCTGATTATTGCCAAACATCGGAATGGAGAGACCAAAGATGTACGGATGTATTTTCGTAGCCATCAGGCTAAATTTGTAGACACAAATGAGCAGGAATTGTACAGTATGGGCAATACTTCGCACATATATGGTTCTAAAATGAACAACGAATTCATAACGCCAAATAATGATTTTTAGTCAAATGAAAGGGAGATATGCCCTACTCTTTTTTTTGTGGACTTGTCCGGCTATCCTTTGGGCCCAGGGAGGGGAATGCATACCTGTCCCGAACATTGTACCGGAGCGGCTTTCCTTTAAAGACGGAGAGCAGATTACCTTTGTGGCCAACTACACGTGGGGCCTTATTAATACAGGGGTAGGAGAACTGACTACCGTTGTGAGCTATAAAGAAAATGGGCCGGAACCCTACTTTGAAACCGTTGCTTCGGTAAAAACTTACGGTTTTTTTGATGTGTTTTTTAAGGTTAGAGATAGCTATGAGGCTCGTTTCAGGGCTAAAAACTTGACTCCGCTCTATTTTTACCGCGACATTCACGAGGGCAAATATACGATTGAAAATCAATTTCGTTTTAACGAAGATTATTCGATAGATGCGCATATTGTGCGGAGCAATAACCGGATCAAAGATACGGTCATGCAGGGGAAACCCTGTACTTTTGACCTGATGACTCTGCTCTATTTTGCCCGGAATATAGAGACATCTACCCTTGACGCGGGGGATCAGTTGTCCCTTTCGTTTGTGATTGACGAAGAGATACACGACCTCTTTTTCCGCTATATGGGCATAGAGCAAAAAAAAGTCCCGGGCGTGGGCACTTTCCGCTGCAAAAAATTTTCGGCCAGTTTGGTTGCCGGCGTGGTCTTTACGGGAAAAGAAGAGATGCCGATATGGATTTCGGACGACGAAAACTGCCTTCCGATATGGTTGGAATCGCCTACAACCGTGGGCAAAGTATCGGCGCGCATCTCTAAATATTCGGGGCTCAAATTCCCTTTGACCAGCAAGGTAAAATGATTGAACATAAGGGTACTGTTATCTCGGTAACGGATCAGGAAGTTTTAGTAGAGATTCCCCAACAATCTGCCTGTGCAAGTTGCAGGGCCAGGACTTTGTGCTCCCTGTCGGAACAAACAGAGAAACGGATCGCCTTGCCGCTCTTGCCGGGGCAACATTGGAGCGTGGGCGCAGAGGTGATGGTAAGTCTTAGCACTTCTTTGGGTTTTAAGGCGGTATTTCTGATGTATGTGCTGCCCCTGTTGTCGCTGCTCGCCGTATTATTTACGCTGAGCTATTTTAAAGTTTCCGAATTAGTTACCGGATTGGCGGCGTTAACCGCACCGTTATTGTGCTACGGAGTGGTCTGGCTCTTTAGAGACCGGATTGGAAAGAGGTGCGTGTTTGTGTTGCAGAAAGTATAGCAACGGATCCTTTGAAGCAATCGTTACATTCTGCTTTTGAGTACCGATCTGATGGGATTAAAGAACCGGGCAAAGAGGCTGATGTTTTCGGTAATGATGTCGGCAATACCGTTCATTTCTTCTCCCGATTCGACGTTCAGGTTGTAATTGGTGATTAGACCGTC
>WRJW01000005.1 GCA_009778375.1 Bacteroidota bacterium | reverse complement strand
TCAGGGCTTTCTATGGCTATCATTCCCCTAAATTGGAACGTGAAATAATGGGCATTAAATTCCGCAATCCTATTGGATTGGCAGCCGGAATAGATAAAAATGGCGAGATTTGTAACCAATTTTCCAACTTCGGATTCGGCTTCATAGAAATAGGCTCCGTGACCCCTTTACCTCAGCCGGGGAATCCCAAACCCCGTTGTTTTAGACTTGTTAAGGATCGAGCTATTATCAATCGTTTTGGTATTAACAATAAAGGGGTAAAACAAGTGGTGCAAAACCTCCAACAGCGCGCTCCCCGTCCCGGAGTGATCATTGGAGGCAACATCAGCAAAAACACCCTTACCCCCAACGAGGAGGCCGCCAATGACTATGAAAAAGCTTTTGTACATCTTTATGAATATGTAGACTACTTTACGATCAACGTAAGTTGTCCTAATGTACAAGATCTCTGCAAATTACATGATATTACCCTCCTATCCTGCATTATTGACCGACTGACTGAAATAAGGCGTAATCATGATACGTACCGCCCAATGCTGCTGAAAGTCTCTCCCGACCTCTCTTTTGCCCAGTTAGACGAAGTAATCGAATTGGTTTTGGTATCCGGATTGGACGGAATGGTCGCCACCAACACCACTACTGATAGAGATAACCTTACCGCCTCCCCCAAAAAAATAGACGCTTTAGGCCACGGAGGTTTGAGCGGCGCTCCCCTTAAAGCGAGAAGCCTCGAAGTTATCCGCTACATTCATGAAAAGACAAAGGGGCACTTGCCAATTATTGGCGTGGGCGGAATCATGACCCCTCAAGACGTCTTGGATATGTTAGATGCAGGGGCTTCTTTAGTCCAGATATACACAGGATTTATCTATAACGGTCCCGGATTGGTTAAACAATCCTTGAAAAAGATAACCAAACCTGAATCATGATACAAAGCCATATCTGCACCATTGGCGACGAATTGCTGATTGGACAAATTACCGACAGTAATGCAGCATTTATTGCGGGGGAACTCAATAAAACAGGCGTAATGGTAACCCAAATACATTCGGTAGGCGACCGAAAGGAGGCCATTTGGAAACTCCTTGATGAGTCCCTCCAGCAGGCAGACTTGCTCGTACTTACCGGAGGTTTGGGCCCAACGCGGGACGATATTACCAAGAATACTTTAGCCTTCTATACCGGAAGCTCCCGTTTTTACCGCTCTGAAGCCCAAGAAACGCATATCGTGGATATTTTTGAGAAACGTGGAAGAATGCTTCTGGAAATCGACCGCAAGCAGGCCGATGTGCCTGAAACCTGTAAAGTTATTGAAAATAAGTTAGGTACGGCTCCAGGGATGTGGTTTGACTATAAGGGGAAAGTCATTGTCTCTTTGCCCGGCGTACCTTATGAAATGGAGGGTATCTTTCCTTTGGTCACTCAAGCCATTCAACACCATTTTTCAACCTCTTTAAGCCCAATTATCCACCAAAACATAGCTACTTTTGGAATTCCTGAATCCGCTTTAGCCCATAAAATCGCCGATTGGGAAAGAGCCCTGCCGTCCGAACTTCGGCTGGCTTATCTGCCCAATCCCTGCTCCGGAGTGCGTTTACGACTGTCATGTTATGACATTCAAGGAGGAAGTCAATTGATAGAACAGGCAATCAACAACTTAAAACCTATTCTGGGCAATTCTGTCTACAGCCTTTCCGACCAAAGCCTTGCAGAAGTGGTCGGCGCCCTGCTGATACAAGAAGAGGCCACCGTGGCCACTGCCGAATCGTGCACAGGCGGAAAAATAGCCGCCATGCTCACTGCTCAGGCAGGAGCTTCGGCCTACTACCTGGGCAGTATACTGGCCTACCACAACCGGATTAAAGAGGAGCTTTTGGAGGTGCCTGCCGACCTGCTCCATCAATACGGAGCGGTTTGTAGTGAGTGTGTGGAAGCGATGGCCCAAGGGGCAAAAAAACGGTTTGGCGCTGATTTTGCAGTCGCCACTTCCGGCATTGCCGGACCCTCCGGAGGAAGCCTCGAAAAGCCGGTAGGAACCCTTTGGGTTGCCGTTGCTACTCCCCAAAAATGCACTGCCCAAAAGTTTGTTTTCTCCGGAAACCGACTTATCAACATTGACCGTTTTGCCGCCGCTGCCCTTAATATGCTTCGTCTATCTATTTTAGAAACAACAACGTATAAATAAGCTAATAAAACATTTATGTTACATGTTGTAACATAAATAGTATATATTACTAAAACTATATATAAATGAAAAAGTTACACATTATCCCATTATCTATTGCATGCATATTTATGATTCCCTCGTGTTCTCCCTCCCAAAGCCCGGACCAGATAGCTCTGAGACAAATTGACTCCCTGTTTGCGTCGCTTTATCCGGCAGACGAACCGGGCGCAGCCGTGCTTATCTTAAAAGGTGATTCCATCCTGTTTGAAAAGGGGTACGGCCTTGCCGACATGGAAACCAAAACGCCGGTGGACGGTCGTACCTTTTTTAATATTGCCTCTGTCTCCAAACAATTTTCGGCCGTAGCCCTGATGAAACTCCAAGAGGAGG
>WRJW01000004.1 GCA_009778375.1 Bacteroidota bacterium | reverse complement strand
AACCGGTTGTTTTCGGCAAATAAAAAAGCGGGCGCTAAAGGGTTGGGCGCTTGAATGGTTTCAACATTCAAAACCGCTCCCGATTCAGACATCATTTCGGCTTTAACGCTCCCTTTTAACAGCACGTACAACGCATGAACCTTATCTCCCTGTTGTGCAATCCATGCCCCCTTTTTAAAGGTTTTAACATTGATATTTAGTTCATTAATGAAATTTTGGCGCTCATCAGCAGGGATGTTTTTGCATATTGGACACAATAATAAATCATCAATATTCATGTTTAGTATTTTGGCAAAGGTACATTTTTTTGCTATTGTAACAAATGTTACGTTTTTTTCAATTTCATGGCTCTTTCTTTGCCAAAAATTTATAAGACAAATTAATGTTTAATTTAAATCTACGTAAAAATGTTTTGTTATCAATGTCAAGAAGCAGCCGCAGGTAAGGGCTGCACCCTAAAAGGAGTTTGCGGAAAAACTCCGGACGTGGCAAATCTACAGGATTTGCTGATTTCCCTGATCAAAGGAATAGCTACATTGACGGTCCGCCTGCGCGAAAAAGGCGAAGAGATGCCCGAAGTCAATAAGTTTATTACGGACGCTCTTTTTATGACCATCACCAACGTCAATTTTGACAGGCAACGCTTTGTTGAGAAGATCGAAGAGGCCTTGCTGATTAAGGAAAAAGTTAAAAACAGACTGATGGAGAAAGGCGATAAGGAGGACGAAGATATTCGCTCCTTGCGCGAACTGCTGACTTACGGACTCAAGGGGTTGGCCGCGTATGCCGAACATGCCGCCCATCTGGGCTTTGAAGAGCCTGAAATCTACGCATTTATGCAGGAAGGCTTAGTGGCTGCCCACAACGGCCATCTTTCAGTTAACGAACTTATAGATTGGGTATTAAAATGCGGAAGTATGGGCGTAAGCGTGATGGCCTTGTTGGATAAGGCGCATACTTCTACCTTTGGCCATCCCGAACTCACCAAAGTAAATATCGGCGTAAGGAATAACCCCGCTATTTTGGTTTCGGGGCACGACCTTTGCGATTTGCACGATTTATTGGAACAGACCCAAGGGACGGGCGTTGATGTGTATACGCATAGCGAAATGCTTCCGGCGCATTATTATCCGGCCTTTAAAAAGTATGCCCATTTTGCAGGGAATTACGGCAATGCTTGGTGGAAACAAACCGAAGAGTTTGAAACATTTAACGGCCCTATTCTTTTCACGACCAATTGCCTTGTTCCGCCACGTTCCCAAGCACAGTATGCAGACAGGGTGTATACAACAGGTTCGGTTGGGTTTGCCGGATTTCCGCACATTGGCGACCGTATAAACGGAAAACCTAAAGATTTTTCACCAATTATTGAACACGCCAAAAAATGCAAAGCGCCCATCGAAATCGAGACCGGTGAAATTGTTGGCGGTTTTGCGCATGCTCAGGTATTTGCCTTAGCCGACAAGGTGGTTGATGCGGTAAAATCGGGCGCTATCCGCAGGTTTTATGTTATGGCGGGGTGCGACGGGCGCATGAAGAGCCGGGAATATTACACGCAATTTGCAGAAAAATTACCCAAGGACACGGTTATTCTCACGGCCGGTTGCGCCAAATATCGGTATAACAAACTGCCTTTGGGCGACATCGGCGGAATTCCAAGGGTATTGGATGCGGGACAGTGCAACGACAGTTATTCCTTGGTGGTTGTTGCCTTAAAATTGAAAGAAATTTTTCAATTGAACGATGTGAACGACTTGCCCATAGCGTATAATATTGGTTGGTACGAACAAAAAGCGGTGATTGTTCTCCTGGCGCTTTTGTCGTTGGGCGTAAAGAATATTCATTTAGGCCCTACACTGCCTGCATTTTTGTCGCCCAATGTTGCCAAAGTATTGGTAGAAAATTTTGGGATTGCCGGCATTACCACGGCGGACGAGGATTTACAGTTGCAGTAAGCGTATCTGCCCCCAAAGCCTTACAAACCAAAAATCATCAATCCAACTTTTCCGGATGATAAATCTTTAAAGCTTCCTCATAATCTTCTTCTGTGAAAATATATTCAGCGCAGTATTCAATCTTATCAGGATTTCTAAACATCTCTTTGATTTTTTTTGTTGACGTTATCCTATACGACGAAGTAAAACAGATGTTTTTTTGAGGAGATGCAGGACCAAAATCGGGCACCGGATAGTGCTTAATGAGAATTGTCTCATCATAGATAACAAATACCGAATCTCTGACATCGGCAAAAATACCAACTCCGGGGTCTTCATATTGCACACGACTCACATTTTTTCCTTTTGCTAATGAAAGATCTTCAACAATACTTCCATTTTGATATCTTCTAATTTCAATTTTATGTTCGGTTTCATTTATATATGTCAGTTCCCACTTTGAAAACCAATCAACTGATATGCAACCGGGTATAATTGCAGAGGTAAATACAAACAGTATTACAAAATTAATGATAGCTCTTGTTTTCATAAACATACTCTTGTACTCAGGGTTTCGCACCCGTTGGCAATCATTGTTGCTAATAACGCTGTTCCACATAA
>WRJW01000003.1 GCA_009778375.1 Bacteroidota bacterium | reverse complement strand
ACATACAAAAGTCCCGTTCCGGTCATCCATTCGTGAAACTGGGCAATCACTTTGTGGTGGGGAGCGAGGTTAAAGCGCACAAAACTCTCAATCACCTTGCCGGTTGCGTAGCCAAAGAGGGCCGGCTCTATATAATCCCACTGACCGCTGATCGAATCCAATCGGTACCGTTCCCAAAATTTGGCAAATATCTCATCCTTTTTGGTAATCAACGAAGAGTAATCGACCAATACTGCGATCGGATGGGCCGACACATTCCAACGCCCCACCCTTATCCGCAATCCCTCCTGGGCGGCTTTAGCTTTCCACGAGCGGAGCAATTTAGGATCTTCGGTAAATTCCGGATTTTGCCCCGTATCCCTCCATACATCGGGCCCAATTAAAATATGCCTTTGTTCCAGCGTTTTAGCCATATTCAGCGCTTTGGTAGCAATAACGGTATGGATACCCCCTATCTTGTTGCACACCTCCCAGCTCACTTCGAATAAGTAGTCCGGGGTTAATGCAATATCGTTTTTTATCATCATAAATGTTGCCGTAAATAAGCGGCAAATTTACTAAAATATGGCGGATTCTGAATTTTTTACTACATTTATCAAAAATTTGACCTTATGAAACATTTAATTATCCTTTTAAGCACCACAACTTTAATCTTGTGTGGCTGCGTACAACAGCACAACAGACTTTCCAAAGACGAAAGGGCAGCCGGATGGACCCTTTTATTTGACGGAACCTCCATGAATGGATGGAGAGACTACAACGGAAACTCCCTGACCGCCCCCTGGCACGTGGTGGACGGTTGCATTCAGGCCAAAGGTTTGGGCGGCGATGCGGACGGGTATATTGTAACGGAAGAGCAGTTTGAAAACTTTGAATTGTCCTGGGACTGGAAGTTATCCAAAGGAGGAAACAGCGGTATGTTATACCACGTAGTAGAGCGCCCGATGTTTCCGGTACCTTATGTAACCGGCCCCGAATATCAACTGATTGATGACGATAATTTTGAATACCCCTTGGAAGAGTGGCAAAAATTGGGCGTAGATTATGCCATGCACCTTCCCGACAAGAATTTGATGAATGTTCACCCTGCGGGAGAATGGAACAATTCCAAAATCGTCTTTGACAACGGACACGTTGAGCACTGGCTTAATGGAGTAAAAATCCTCGAATTTGAGGCATGGACAGACGACTGGTTTCAACGAAAAAACAGCGGAAAATGGGCTAATGCCCCCGAATACGGATTGGCTAAAAAAGGGGTGCTTTGTTTGCAGGATCATGGTTCGCCGGCTTCTTTCCGCAACCTCAAAATACGCCCCTTACCACGCAAAACCAAAGAAGTGGAATTATTTAACGGTGTTGACCTCAAGGGGTGGGAAGCCTTTGGTACGGAATTGTGGTATGTGCAGGATGGCCTGTTAATATGCGAAAGCGGCCCCGATAAAGAATATGGCTATTTGGCCACCCGCGAATACTACGACGATTTTGACCTTACGGTTGAATTTAAACAGCAAGCAGACGGTAATTCAGGCGTCTTTATCCGTTCCTTTATAGAAAAAGGGGTAAGAATAAACGGATGGCAGGTAGAAGTAGCCCCTCTTAACCAACACACCGGCAGCATTTACGAATCTTACGGACGCGGGTGGATCACCCCCATACCCAACGATACGGAAAATGCTTTACAATATGGCGACTGGAATACATTAAGAATCAAAGTACAAGGAGACAATATTACCTCATGGTTAAACGGCCTGGAGGTGGTAAACCTGAGAGATGAAAAAATCGGAGCAGGACAGGGACGCATAGCCCTTCAGATTCACGACGGAGGAGGGATTAAAATCCTTTGGCGAAACTTGCGCCTAATGACGTTATAGCCTTAACAATAAAACCTAATTTTTTACCAAATAAATATTAAAAAAATGAAATCAACACCATTAAAAAGCGCTGCAACAGGCAGACAAATTAAATCAGGAATCATCGCATTAGCAGCGATAATTGGACTTTCCATCACGGGTTGTGACAAGGACAGTAGTGGTGGTAGTGGTATAACTATCACAGTTACAGGAATCCCTACGAGTACATACACCGGAACGGGATGGCAGTCGACATTAACGCTTTTAGACAATAACGGCAATGACGTGGCAATATCCGGCCAGCCGAACAATGTAAGTTCTTCCATTAAATTTACCATGAGAACCTTTTCCTATGAGACATTTGACCAGGAAGGGACTTATACTGTTGAATTTAGCATATTTAACACTAGCGCCATGCAAAGTAACGGGTTTACGTTATCTAACAAAGCTATTAAAAAGGGATCCAACAGCATAGGTTTATCAGAGTTTCATCAGACTCACTAGTTATGGATCAATAATCCATTAGCCATTTTGGGCATATTATTTTCGGCTAATGAGATACTTTATTTATTGATTGCCATCTGGGTTTTTACCACTGTTCCCGAAAAAATGCTGATGGTTATGATTTTTGGCGCTCATTTATTACCGTACGGTTGGTTGTATAAGTCAAAGACTTTTGCGG
>WRJW01000002.1 GCA_009778375.1 Bacteroidota bacterium | reverse complement strand
CAGGGCGTTTACATCGGGTTCTTTGCCGCGGAAGTTCTTGTACAGAATCATGGCATCTTCTATGCCACCTCGTGCAAAAATTTCGTAGCGAAGTTTGTGGGCGAGGTCGGGGTCAAAGATGTTTTTCTTTTCCAGAAAGGCCTCAAAAGCATCGCTGTCTAACTGTTCTGCCCAAATATACATATAGTATCCGGCAGAGTAGCCCCCCGAAAAGGTGTGGGAGAAGTAGGTGCTCCGGTAGCGGGGCGGAATTTGGGCAATCAGGCCGTATTTGTCGAGGATGGCTTTTTCAAAAGTTTCTATGTCGAAGTTTTGGGGGATTTCGGTCAAGAGGTGGTACTCCATGTCGAGGATGGAAGCGGCCAAAAATTCGGTGGTGATAAAGCCCTGACCGTACATTTCGTTTTGCTCAATCTTCTTTACCAATGCGTTGGGAATAACGGCTCCTGTTTTATAGTGTTTGGCATAAACTTTAAGGACTTCCGGTTCAAAGGCCCAGTGTTCCATGACTTGAGAGGGAAATTCACCAAAGTCGCGTTGATTGCCGCTCGTGCCTCCATAGTGCGTCTCCCTAAAGAGGTGGTTGAGCCCGTGCCCAAATTCGTGGAACATGGTGTTGGCCTCTTCGGGGGTGAGCAAGGCGGGTTTGTCGCCCGACGGACGCGTCAGGTTGCAGGCAATGGTAACAATGGGGATAATCCGCTTTCCGTTTTCGTCGTACTCTTGCGAGCGGTATGATCCGCACCATGCTCCTCCGTTCTTCATGCCCGGGCGCGGGTGCATATCAAAGTAAACGACGCCCAAAGTGGTGCCGTCTTTGTCTTTACACTCCCAAGCGGTAGCTTCGGGATGGGGAACGGGTATGTTGGAAATGGCCGAGAAAGTAATGCCCCAGAGGCGGTTGCAGACGTAGAAGATTCCGTTGCGCACATTATCAAGGGTAAAATATTGACGGAGCACCTCCTGATCTATGCTGTATTTTTGTTCTTTAGCTTTGCTAAAGAAGTAGCGCCAGTCGGCGGGGGTCGAAGGCAGGGCCACCTTTTGCTTCTTCATCATGGCTTCGATATCATTCAACTCGCTTTTGGCCATGGTCAAAGAGGGAGCCCAAAGTTTATTCAGAAAGGTCATGACCGTTTCGGGATCTTTGGACATGCGGTCTTCGATCGCCATTTCGGCAAAATTGGCATAGCCCATCAATTTGGCCCGTTCCAAACGGAGGGTGACAATTTTTTTGATCACCTCTTTATTGTCGCGGTTGTTGTTGTGGTTGGCGCGGGTAAGATAGGCGTTGATCATTTCGGTACGGTATTCCCGATCGTTGGCATATTGCAAAAAGGGCATGATGCTGGGATTGTCCAAACCAAAAAAGTAGGCGTCGGGTTCGTTGCTTTTTTGGGCGCGGGATTGCGCTTCGCCCAACATGGCCTCGGATAAGCCCGAGAGCCTCGATTTATCGGTAATTTTTAAGGTAAAGGCAGCCGTTTCGGCCAATAAATTTTGGCTGAAGGTCAATTGGAGGGCAGCCAGTTCGCTGTTGATTTTGCGCAATTGTTCCTGTTTGTCTGCGGGCAGATCTGCGCCGCTGCGTACAAACCGGCGGTAGGTGTTTTCGAGCAATTTTTGTTGTTCTACGTTTAATCCGAGTTGATCCTTTTGGGCATAGACGGCTTTGACCCTCTTAAACAATTCGGGGTTTAAGTTGATGTCGTCGCGGTGTTTGCTCGTCAGGGGAGAGAGTTGTTGGGCCAACCTCTGAAGTGCCGGGTTGTTGTTGACGCTCGAAAGTCCGCTGAATACGGGGGTTACTTTACGAAGCAGGGCGCCGGCTTTGTCCATGGCTACAATGGTGTTTTCAAAACCAGGTGCCTGAGGATTGCGGATAATGGCCCAGATTTCTGCAGTCTCTTCGGCCATTCCGGCCTGATACGCAGGCATAAAGTGTTCGATTTTAATTTGATCAAAGGGAGGGACGCCAAAAGGCGTGTCCCATTCCTTAAAAAAGGGATTCTCCTGAGAAAATCCCGTCAGACTAAATAGCGTAGAGAGGGTCAATGTTAAAATAATTTTGTTCATGGTTGTGGTTTGGGTTAATTTGTTTAGTATACAAAAATAAAAAATTTTTGCAGATGAAAGAAAAATATTACTTTTGCCCGAAATTAGAAACATGACATTTGTGGCTACATATTACGGTTATTATTACTATGCTTATTGCAGGTATGGCCGGGTATGTCGTATATAATATAGTATCATTTTAGCTATTAACCAAACCCGGCGCCAATGTGTCGGGTTTTTTATTTTATTAAAAATTAACAAATTATGAAAGAACAAATCAAGTTTTACGGTGTGGAAAGTTTTCCCTTGGAATTGCACAAAGTGCGGATTGTCCAAAAATTGCATTTAGTGCCGATTGAACGGCGTCTGGCTGCCCTGTATGAAGGAGGGTTTAACACTTTTCAGTTGAAGACAGGCGATGTGTTTTTGGACATGCTGACCGATAGTGG
>WRJW01000001.1 GCA_009778375.1 Bacteroidota bacterium | reverse complement strand
TACTCTGGCGCGGGTGGCCAAAAAGACGCAGGTCAAACCCGTCAGCGCGGCGCATAAGTCAATCAGGTTCATCCAACGCTCCCCTCCAAGGATAGGTGCAGCAATTTTTGGGCTTCGACGGCAAACTCCATAGGTAATTGGTTCAATACCTCTTTGGCATAGCCGTTTACAATCAATCCCACGGCATCGTCGGTGCTTAGGCCCCGCTGTCGGCAATAAAAGAGTTGGTCTTCTCCGATTTTAGAGGTGGTGGCTTCGTGTTCGATTTGGGCAGTTGGGTGGTCGCTTTCTATGTACGGAAAAGTATGGGCTCCGCACCGGTCGCCCAAAAGGAGGCTGTCGCATTGAGAAAAGTTGCGGGCGTTCTCGGCTCCGGGCAACACCTTTACCAAACCTCGATACGTGTTTTGCGAACTTCCGGCAGAAATCCCCTTGCTTACGATGCGGCTGCGGGTGTTTTTGCCAATATGAATCATTTTGGTGCCGGTATCGGCCTGCTGAAAATGGTTGGTTACCGCTACCGAGTAAAATTCCGAAAAACTGTGGTCGCCTTTAAGAATCGTGCTCGGATACTTCCACGTAATAGCCGATCCGGTTTCTACCTGTGTCCAAAACAACCGACTGTTGGCCCCTTTGCATATTCCTCTTTTGGTCACAAAGTTAAAAATCCCTCCTCTGCCGTTAACGTCTCCGGGGTACCAGTTTTGTACGGTGGAGTATTTGACCTCTGCATCCTGCATCACTACAATTTCGACTACGGCGGCATGCAATTGGCTCTCGTCCCGTTGAGGGGCTGTACACCCCTCTAAATAACTCAGGTAACTCCCCTCGTCGGCTACAATCAGGGTGCGTTCAAACTGGCCGGTACCTTTGGCGTTGATTCTAAAGTAGCTCGACAACTCCATGGGACAACGGACACCCTTAGGTATGTAGCAGAACGATCCGTCGCTGAATACGGCGCTGTTGAGGGCGGCAAAAAAATTGTCGCCTATCGGAACCACGGAGGCTAAGTAGGTGCGCACCAAATCGGGATAATCGCGGACGGCCTCGCTAAAAGAGCAAAAAATGATCCCTTTTTCGGCTAAGGACTCCCTAAAGGTGGTCTTTACCGACACGCTGTCAAACACGGCGTCTACTGCTACGCTCCCCAACACGTTGCGTTCGTGCAGGGGGATGCCCAATTTTTCAAAGGTGGCTTCCAGTTCGGGGTCTATGTCGCTTTGGGTGGACGCGGTCGGTTTTTTTGGGGCGGCAAAATAGATGATCTCTTGATAATCAATTTCAGGAATCTTGAGTTGCGCCCAGTCGGGCAGGTGCATGGTTTCCCATTTTTGGAGGGCTTTGAGTCGGAAGTTGAGCAGCCATTCGGGTTCCTGCTTGAGGGCCGATATACGGCGCACGGTGGATTCATTTAAGCCTTTGGGAATAAAATCTTGCGCCACATTGGTCTCAAAACCATGCAGATAATCAGAAGAGGTAATATCGTGTAATAGGTTATCCTGTTCGTTCATGGGAGGGCAAAGGTACGGAAAAATTATTATCTTTGCAGCACAGAGTAAAGTATATAAAAATGGATACAATTGCATTAAACAGGCAAAAAAAAAGTCAGAAGATTGTTTTAACCGTTTTACCGCGTAAATACGATTTTCTTATGGAATTGTTGCAAAGTTTTGATTTTGTACAGGTAGAAAAAGAGTATGATGGTGATTCACATGAGGAAATCATGGCTAATCTTAAACAGGCTGCCAGAGATTTCAGGCTGATTAAAAAAGGAAAACTTGAGGGACGTCCTGTACAGGATTTGTTAAATGAATTATAAATATGTCGTACCTTGTTAGAACAATTGCTCATTTTGACAATGAATTACGACGTCTTGTCAAGAAGTATGCTTCATTGAAAAACGAGTTTCAAGAGCTCGTTCGGGAATTGGCAGACAACCCCGAAAAAGGGATGCCGTTGGGAAACAATATCTACAAAATCCGTCTTGGTATAACTTCAAAAGGTAAAGGGAAAAGAGGTGGCGCAAGAGTGATTACTTATTTAAAAACAGAGCGAAAGGAGGTTTATCTACTCTCTATTTACGATAAAAGTAACAAAAATATGGTTTCCGATAAAGAAATTCGAGCAATTATGAATGCGGAAGAATTTGAATAAGATTGCTATGTCTGCCGACCCCCGCACCCCCATCTCTAAAACAGGCAAGTTTGGCCTGATCGAACGCATTTCAGGCGCCCTCCCGTATCGGGAACTTTCGACTGCAAACCCGGCAGAAACCCGATCTGCAACGGCATCGGCGCAGGCCCTTTTTTTGGAAGGGATACATTTTGACTTGACGTATACTCCGTTACAGCACCTTGGGTATAAAGCCGTGGTGCGCGCCCTGGGAGAGGTGATGGCCATGAACGCCGCACCGCGCTATCTGTTGGTATCGGTAGGGTTGTCTAAACGCTTTTTTGTGGAGGATGTAGAGCGGCTTTTTGAAGGGGTAGCGGCGGCCTGT